>NZ_JBHJQP010000153.1:0-20248 GCF_042262625.1 Streptomyces sp. NPDC056347
CGACATACCGGGGGTTCGGGGGGTCTCTTTTTTTTTAATACCCGCCGGGGGGGCCCCGGCCCCTACCGGGTTGGGGGCCGGGCCCCCCGGGACGGGACGGAAGCGGCCCATGAGCTGACCGGTTCCGTGCCGGCCGGAACAGCCGTACCCGCCCCGGGGCAGCCCCGACGGGGCCGTTCCGTGCACGGAACGGGCGGCCGGGAGCACTCGGTGAGCAGTGCGGGCTCGAATAGCCCTGGCCGACGGTCACCCTCGGTGAATATGCTCACTTCATGCCGGAGACCGGCAGCGAGGGGCGCGGCGCTATCGCCGTGCCGCTTGTGCGGCACGGCCGCCAACGCCCGGCCGTCCCCTCGACGTCGTCCGACGCCGCGGGTCACCCGGGCCCGGCCGTGTGGGGCGAACGGGCCCTTTCCAGGCGTACGTCGACCAGGTCAACCGGTTCGCCCGCATGCGGCCGGCCATCGCCGTCGCGGCTCGAAGACGCGGCCGCCGCACCAGCCGGTGTTCCGTGCTGTCGCGCTCGAAGCCTCAGCGGCAGCCGGCCCCGTAGCCTCGTACGCCGGTGAGGATGATGCGCAGGATCTCGCGCAGTTCCACGTGCAGGGAAGGTTGCGCTTCCGGGTCCTGCGACCAGCGGTACAGCAGGCCGAGGTAGGAGTCACGCAGGATGTTGCCCGCGCGGAGCGGGTCGATGTCGACGGCGATGTCTCCACGCTTGCGCCCGGCCTCGATGATGGTGGCGAACACCTGGCCGGCGTGCCGTTCCTCCAGAAGCGGCTGCCCGGCCTTCACCCAGGCCTGGAGCATGGTGGCCGTTACATTCCGGTCCCTTTCGTTGAACTCGGCGAGTGCCGCGATGCAGCGCTCCAGCAGGACGGTCACGTCGTCGTCATGTGACTCCATCGCGTCCTGCATGAAACTCTCCAGTTGATGCTTCCGCTGGTCGGACCACGCGGTGACGAGATCCTCCTTGCGCTGGAAATAGTTGAAGAACGTGGCCCGAGCCACGTCGGCCCGGTCGGTGATCTGCTCGATCGTGGTGCGGTCGTAGCCCTGCTCGACGAAGAGGGACAGCGCCGAAGAGTAGATGCCCTCCCTGACCCGTTGCTTGCTGCGTTCGCGTCGCCCCAATGGGCGGCTGGTCTCGGACGTCAACGGTTTAGCCCTCTCGGTTCGCAAGGTGGTGGCCCCCTGGAAAACTCTATACTAGAGTACAACTATGCCTTCCAGTCCTTGAATTGACCGAGCCTGTAGTGGCCGGACGGCCGCAGTGCCTGTGGGATCCCCGGCAGAGGCACTGCGGCCGTCAGCCCTACTGCCGCCTCAACTCACGGCGCGTGCAGGGAGTCGAGGAGGTCGCCGATGGGCTCGTCGCCCAGCAGCCGCTTGGCGGCGACGTCGATGCCGAGCGCCGAGTTGAGACGCAGGCGCAGTTCGGTCGCGAGGAGGGAGTCGAGGCCGAGTGCCCTCAGCGGCTGTCGCGTGTCCAGCCGGGATTCGGAAACGCCCAGGATGGTCGCGACGTGTGCCAGGGCGTCGCCCGCGTCGGAAACGGGCGCGGAAGCGGGCTGGGACGCCACGGACCTGGCCGCCTCCCGGCGGGGCGGGGACAGAGCGGACCGCTGTGCCGGTATGTGCGGGAGTGGTTCGTCGGGCCATCGCCGCAGCTCGATCGCCCCGAACTCCGCGAGCACCCGCCCGTCGGGGGCGGTCAGGACGACCTCGCACGTGGCGTCGTCACCGCTCGACCCGGGGGTGAAACGGGCGAGGCTCCAGTGCTCCTGGGACAGTGCGTCCTGGTCGACGACGCGCACGTACCCGATCGACGCGGGAATGAAGGCGGTTGTCGCGCCGTCGCCCTGGGGCCATGCGCCCGTCATGACCAGCAGTGCGGCCTCCATGCCTGCCGCCGCTCCGCCCTGAGCCGGATGCAGCCTGGCGGCGGCCTCGCCATTTCTGCGCCACAGCCGATCGACTGTGCGCAGCGCCTCGCCGATGACATAGCCGCGGGCCTCGGCGCGGCGATAGAACTCGGACCGCGGGACGTACTCGACACAGCGGGTAAGAAAGGCATCGAGGTCCTCGGCGTCGGCCCCGGCCGTGGGCTCGTCGTCGGCACGAAAGGCTCCGGCCAGGCACAGAACTTCCCCGTTCTCGATGTCTGGTGCGCTCACCGTGACACCGACGCTGTGCACGCCGGGCAGCGCCGAGGCCTCGAAAGTGATCTGCATCGTGGCCTGCTCCGCATGCCTCAACTCCAGTGGTGCTGCCCCGAGCTCGATGTTCTCCAACACACCCTTCCCGCACCCGGGGATGCCCCGCGCCGCGTCGATGACCGCCTTGATGTAGACGGCGGGCGGGACAGGAGTCCGTTCCCGAACAGTGACTCCTGCGCCGATGCCGTGGAGCCCGAGCGCCCGCATCGGGTACTCCCGCATGTGGCTGCGTCTTTGCGGGAGCTTCGGACCGGCCGGCTCCTGGCGGTACTGCTCGGTGTCCCAGGCGTAGGTGGGCAGTGGCACGTGCGGGGCACTGCCCCCGAAGCACCGGTTCCAGTCGATCCGGCCGCCATGGGCGAAGATCTGCCCCAGCGCGCGGACGATGTTCTCGGTCTCGTCCTGGCGGCGCCGCAGCAGCGGAACGGCCGATCCCTGCTCACTTTGCTCGTCCAGCGTGGCAGCCAGCGCCTGCGCCACGATGGGATGCGGGCTGACCTCTACGAAGACCGTCCTGTCCTTGGCGACTGCGCGAACGGACTCGGCAAAGCGAACGCGCTCACGCAGGTTCTCCATCCAGTAGGCGGCATCGAGTTCCGCGCCCGCGACGGAGCGGCAGCGCACCGAGGAGAACATTTCCGTCGCTGGCGTGGCAGGAGTCAGATCGGCGAGCGCTGCCAGCAGGTCCTCGCGCAGTGCCTCCATGCCAGGTGAATGGGAAGCCACATTGACCTTGACCCGGTGGCAGGGGATGCCCCGCGCCTCCAGACGTTCGGCCAGGTGCCCCAACACCTCGGCGTCGCCGGCGAGGACCGTGGTACGCGGCGCGTTCTCGGCGGCGACGCAGGCCGCCGGGCCGTACGGAGCCAGTTCTTCGACGGCTTCGTCAGCATCCATTTCGACCGACAGCATGGAGCCTTGACCGGACAGCCGCTGCATCAGCGTGCTGCGGCGGCAGATGACCTTCGCCGCGTCCCGCAGAGACAGCGCGCCGGACGCATACGCGGCCGCGGCCTCGCCCATGCTGTGCCCCAGGCACACGTCGGGCTCCACCCCCTTGTCCCGCAGGAGGGCAGCCAGGGCCACCTCCACGGCCCACAGGACGGGCTGGACGACAGCCACGTCGGAGGGCAGTTCGTCGCGGTCGGCGGTGAGGACATCGACGACTGACCAGCCCAGTTCCGCGCGGACGACCTCGTCGCACGCGGTGAGTGCCTCGCGGAACCCGGGTGCGGCCTGTAGCAGCCGTCGGCCCATGCCCGGCCACTGCGATCCCTGGCCGGGGAAGACGAACGCGACCTTCGCGGTGTCGTGGCAGCCACCGCCCACGAGGGCTCCGTCGGGCGTCTCCTCCCCTCGGGCCAGGGTATCGAGGGCTGCGGCGACCTCGTCGTGGGTACGACCCACCACCCACAGACGATACGGATGAGCCTCGCGGCGGGCGGCAGCGGCATGGCAGATGTCGTGCAGAGCGTGGGAACGGCCGGATCCGCCCGGGCTCAGGTGCCGGGCGTAGCGCTCGGCAAGCAGGCGGAGCGAGTGCGTGCTGCGCGCGCTCAGGACGAGCAGTTGCGGATCCTGAATCGAGGTGGGGGCGGCCGGCGTCGGCTTCACAGGAGTTCTGAACTCCTCCACGACGACATGGGCGTTGGTGCCCGTCAGGCCGAAGGAGCTGACCCCCAGGAGGGCTTGATCGCCGCCCGGGCGCAGTTCGGTGTTGCTGGTGACGCCCCGGATCGAGCCGGAATCGGTCAGGAGTGGATGTGGATCGCGCAGATGCAGTGAGGCGGGGATCATGCGGTGCCGGGCGATCAGCACCGTCTTGATCAGCCCGGCGATGCCGGCTGCGGCTTCCGTGTGGCCGATATTCGTTTTGACCGAGCCGATCGGCAGGGCGGCCGAGCGGTCCGCCCCGCCGGCTAACGCCTCGGCGACAGCCCGGAGTTCCACGCCGTCGCCGACAGCGGTGCCCGTACCGTGAGCCTCCAGGTAATCCAGATCGGCAGGGGTGACACCGGCGCTGCGGCAGGCGGCACGCACCATCTCGACCTGCCCGGCGACCGCGGGCCGCAGCAGCAGCCCGCTGCTCGTGCCGTCATTGGTGACCGCGCTGCCGCGTAGCAGGGCCAGGACACGGTCGCCGTCGCGCAGCGCGTCGGGCAGCCGCTTGAGCAGAACGGCACCCACCCCTTCGCTGCGGACGAACCCATCGGCGGACGTGTCGCCGAACTTGCAGCGGCCGTCGGGCGAGAGCATGCCTCCTTGGGAGTAGACGATGGCGTCGTGCGGCGAGAGGACGGCATTCACTCCGGCCGCCACCGCGAGGTCGCTCTCCCCGGTCACCAGGCTCTGCCGGGCCAGATGGACCGCCACCAGTGAGGACGAGCACGCGGTGTCCACCACCAGGCTCGGGCCGCGGGCATCGAGGGCGAAGGAGACCCGCCCCGCCGACACCGCGCGCAGTCGGCTGCCCGTCATGCCATGTACGTCCTGGACCCCGTGGACATCAGCTACGTCCCCGAACTCCGCGGTTGCCTGCCCCACGAACACCCCTGTGCTGCTGCCGGCCAGGGAGGCGGGGAGGATGCCCGCGTCCTCCAGTGCCTCCCAAACGACGTGCAGCAGGATGCGCTGCTGCGGATCCATCGTGCGGGCGTGGCGCGGGGCGATACCGAAGAAGGCCGCGTCGAACCCGAACAGATCATCGATGAAGCCGCCGTGCCGAGAGACGGTCTTACCCGGAGTGCCCCGGGCCGGTGCGTAATGGTCGCGGACGTCGAAGCGGTCGCTGGGGACAGTGGTGACAGCGTCGAGGTTGTCCGAGAGGAGCTGCCAGAACGCGTCGACTCCGACAGCGCCGGGGAACCTGCAGCCCATGCCGACGATGGCGATGTCGGGTATGCCGTTGGGTTTCACATCGCCTCCTGTGGTGTGTAGCTCATGGGCTAAAAATACACACGAGGCTAATCTTCGACTCCTCATTCCCCGCTAATGATCGATCGAGAAGGTTCATCACTCGGGTATATGTCTGTTTTCTTAGGTTTGCGTCGCCTGGTTTGCTGTCTTGGGTGTACGTGTCACCTTTAATCTCGTGCCGTTGTATGGTTCCTGATCTATAGTTGGACTCGAGTTCACTTATGGCCATGGTGGCGCCGGATAGGAGAAGCCAGATGATCGCCAAGGTGCTCGGCCCCTTGCGTGTCACGCTGAACGGGGAATCCGTGGTCCCCACCGCGCTCAAGGCCAAGAAGCTGCTTGCCGTGCTCATCCTGAACCACGGGAAGGTGGTGCAACGTGCCACCATCGAGCGTGAGTTATGGGGCGAGGACGCCCCGGCGAGCGCCTCGACCGGTATTCAGAACGGTGTGATGCAGATACGCAAGAGCATCGGTCGCTGCCAGCGGAACACGCCCTGGCCACGGGATCCCAAGGAGATGGTGATCACCGAACCGACCGGATACCGACTGGACGTCAGTGCTGACCCGTTTGACGTGACGTGTCACCGCAAGCTGGTCACCGAGGCCGACCAGGCGGCTGCCGACGGAGACCTCACGCTCGCATCGGCCCAGTTGAACAGCGCTCTGAAGCTGTGGCGTGACGCACCCTTGGCCGACGTGCCGCTGGGGCCGGTGCTGCAGGCGCACGTGCGCCGACTGGAGGAGGACCGCCGGGCCGTGCTGAGCCGACGGGTCACCCTGGACCTGCGTCTGGGTCGGTACTCGGAGGTGATCGGGGAACTCCACGCGCTGGTCGCGCTCAATCCGTATGACGAGACACTCCATGAGTACCTGATGCTGGCCCTGTATCTGTCAGGGCGGCGCAACGACGCACTCGCCGTGTACCAGGCCCTGCGCCTGGCCATGATCGAGGACACCGGGCTCGAACCATCGCCGCACTTGCACGAGCTGCAGCGGTGCGTGCTCACCGGGGACGGAGGGCCGGACGAGCACCTGGCGCGCGGCCTTCTGGGTCCCAGGGATGTGCGCGGCAACCGGGAGCAGCGGATGACACACGCGTGATACGGACCGCGTCGGCCAGGGCGGCGGACAGCTCATCGAGCACCGCCTGCCCGCCGTACGGCGTGAAGGGAAAGAAGTGCCCCCCGTCCACGAGCTGCGCGCGGAACGAGACGGAGGTGAACTTCCCCCACAGGGACAGCAGTTCCGGATCCACGAGGTGGTCATCGCGTCCGCCGAGCGCGATGAGCGGCACCGGCAGACTCACGACTTCGACGGCCGTCAACAGGCCGTGCGCGAGACGCAGGTCGTGGGCCAGGACGGTGTGGGCCGGTGGCAACGACCGATTGTCGGGGGCGTCGGCGGGCAGCCCGTGCCGGGACAGGATCGCGGCCAACTCGTCTTCGTGAGGAGTCGCGCCCCGACCGGGCGGAAGGCGGGAGTGCGGGAAGCGTCCGGGGGGTGAGCAACTGGCCACCAGGAAGTGACACTGCCCGGGGGCCGCGTACGCCGTTGCCGTCGCCAGCAACGCGCCCATGCTGTGACCGTAGAACACCGTGGGAGCGGGCGGGAGGGCGGCAACTTCACCGGCGATAGCCGACACCGCCTCCCGCACCGTTGTCCCCGCCGGCTCGGCGTCGCGTCGTTCCCGCCCGGGCAGTGTCACCCCGAGCACGTCCGCGTCGTCCGGAAGCGCGGAGGCCAGCTCCGCGTACCGGCGTGGTCCCGAGCCCGCGTGCGGAAAGACAACGAGGCGTCTGGCGGGGCATGCGACGGGGCGCAGCGGCGCCGTCCAGCGGGAAGGGGCAGAGGGCATGACGGGAACTCCGAGCGATGGTCGCGCTGACGTGTGGGATCAGTGCCCCATGCCGAGGCCGCCGCTCACCGGCACGACCGCGCCGGTGATGTAACTGGCCCCGGGGCCGGCCAGGAACCGGATGGCGTGCACGACCTCGTCGACCGTGCCGGGACGCGCCAGCGGAGTCATCCGCATCACATCCTCCATCCGCCTGTCCGACAAGGACGCGGTCATGTCGGTGGCGATGATGCCAGGAGCCACCACGTTGACCGTAATGCCGCGGTCCCCGAGCTCCCAGACGAGGGACCGGGCCAGACCGACCAACGCTGCCTTGGACGCGGCATAGTTGGTCTGGCCGGGCGCCCCGAGGAAGCCGAGGGCCGACGACAGCAGGATCACCCGCCCGCGTCGCTCGCGCAGCATGCTGCGGGTTGCGGCCCGTACCGCGGCAAAGGCGCCAGTGAGGTTGGTGCGCAGTACGTTGTCGAACGCGGCGTCCGTCATCCGCAGCAGCGGAGTGTCCTGAGTGATGCCCGCGTTGGCGACGAGCACCTCCACGGGGCCGTGCGCCTCCTCGGCCGTACGCAATGCATCTTCGAGTTCAGCAGCCTGGGTGACATCGGCCTTGACGCCGAGCAGCCCCTCGGGGGACGCTCCCGAGCGGTGGCAGATCGCGACCTTGTCGCCGTCCTCCGCGAAGGCGCGGGCGACGGCCAGGCCTATGCCCCGGCTGCCGCCGGTAACGAACACCGAGCGGTTCATCATGCTCTCCCTTTTCCATGTCCACGGCACCCGGTGCAGGGCGCCATCGCTCACGCAGCGGTAAAGACCAGTGCGGCGTTGTGGCCGCCGAACCCCAGGGAGGTGCTGAGGGCCACCTCCACGTGGCCGGTCCGCGGCTCGCCGCTGATGAGGTCCAACTCCAGGGCCGGTTCGGGGTTCTTGAGGTTGGCGACGGGCGGCATCACACCGTGCTGGACAGCCAGCACCGTGTACGCGGCCTCGATCGCTCCGGCTGCCGCCAGCGCGTGGCCGGTGACGCCCTTGGTGGACGTCACCGCTGCCCCGCCGCCCAGGACGCGGTGCAGCATACGGCCTTCGATCAGGTCGTTCATCGGAGTCGCCGTGCCGTGCGCGTTGACGTGATCGACCGATGCCGGAGCGACGGCGGCGTCGCCGAGGGCCGTGCGCACGGCCCGCTCGATGCCCAGCCCGTCCGGGTGGGGCGCCGTCGCGTGGTGGGCGTCGGACGAGGTCCCGTAACCGGCCAGCAGAGCCCGGACAGTGGCGCCACGGGCAGCGGCGTCACGAGTGCGTTCGAGCACGAGCACGCCGGCACCCTCGGCAGCCACGAAGCCGTCGCGTTCGGCGTCGAACGGCTTGCTCACGTGCTCCGCGGCGGCCTTTGACCGGGACAGCGCGCCCATCTTGGCCAGACCCGACATCACCGTCCGGGTGAGTGCTGACTCGCTGGCACCGGCGAGCACGATGTCGCAGGTGCCGGACCGTAGCAGGTCGCGGGCGGTGCCGACAGCAGTGGCACCCGAGGCACAGGCCGTCGCCACGCCGATGCTGGGTCCGAGCACTCCCATGTCGATCGCCAGGTATCCGGCGCCCATGTTCGGCATGTACCGGGTGACGAGCAAGGGCGAGACCTTGTCCGGGCCGCGCTCACGCAGGGCGTCGTGCTGATCCTCGAACGTGGCAGCACCCCCCAGCGAGTTGCCCAGAACCACGCCGACGCGGGTGCCGTCCCAGTGCCGCGGGTCCCACCCCGCATCTCGCACTGCCATCCGGGCGGCGGCGAGGGCGAGCTGCACGAACCGCTCCAACTGCCAGGCGGGAAAACCCTGCAGCAGTTCCTCGGCGTCGAATCCGGGCACCCGGCACGAGATGCCGACCGGCATCCCGGCCAAGGCTTCGTCGGGTGCGGCGCACGAACGGCCGGAAAGGACGCGCCGCCAGTTCTCCTCGACGCCGATCCCCGCAGGGGTGACCAAGCCCAGTCCGGTGACCGCGATGTCGCCGACGTGCGTCATCGCAGCACCGCTCCCTTGGCGGACAGCAGGTCGACTAGATCTTCGAAGGTCTGGTGCTCGGTGAGTTCGCCGTCGGCTATCTCCACGCCGAACTCCTTGTCCAGGACAAGTCCGAGCTCGATGAGGACGAGCGAGTCGAAGGAGAGCTTCCCGAGCGTTACGGCCGGCTCGATCAGGTCGGGCTTGACCTTGAACTGGCCCGAGAGAAGAGTCGCTACGCGCTGCTTGATGTCCTGCATGTCGATGGCTCCCATCGTGATAGACGTGCATCTGTTCTGAACGTGCGTGTGTCCGGGTGGCGCTGCCCGGGCCGTGCCTCAGGCGTCCGGAAGGGGTTCCGGCCCGATTGCGGTGAGGTCCGGCCAGACGAGTGCGACCGAGCCCCAGGTGAGGCCGCCGCCGAAGCCTCCCAGCACGACGCGCTGGCCGGCCGTCAGCTGTCCGTTGCTGCTTGCGTCGGTCAGGGCGAGGGGGATCGAGGCCGCGACGGTGTTGCCGACCCGGTCGATGTTCGAAGGAAAACGGTCCGCAGGAAGATCGATCTGGTCTGCGACAGCTGCCAGAATGCGTGCGTTCGCCTGGTGCAGCACCACCCGGTCGACCGTGTCCATGTCCCACCCCGCGCGCTGCGCGGTGGTCCGCACGGATGCCGCCATATGCCGCACGGCCTGTGCGAAGACCGGCCGTCCGGCCATCGCGAAGTAGGTGTCGGCCGACTCGGCGGGCCGACCGGTGGAACGCTGCCGCGAACCTCCGGCCCGCACCTCGATGAGTTCGCTTCGGCTGCCGTCGCTGCCCATATGCAGCCCGCGGAGGGCGCCTTGCTCCGTGGCGAGGCCGGCTCGCAGATACACAGCGCCCGCTCCGTCACCGAAGATCGCTCGGGTGGTGCGGTCCTCGGGGGCGAGAATCGTCGAGAACGTGTCCGCTCCGATCACCAGGGCGGATCGCGCGCACCCGGAGGCGATCAGTCCCGCGGCGGTGCCGAGGGCGTAGACGAATCCCGTGCACACTGCGGAGACATCGAACGCGGCTACTTCCGTCAGGCCCATACGGTCGGCCACTTCGGGGGCGGTGGCCGGGCAGGGACGGTCAGGAGTGCTGGTGGCCAGCACCACGACGTCCACCTCGTTCGCTTCGGCCGACTTCAAGGCGCGTAGCCCCGCCTCCACGGCGAGGTCGCTGGTGGCCTCCCCCGGAGCGATGACGCGCCGCTGGCGGATTCCCGTACGGCTGCGGATCCACTCGTCAGTTGTGTCGAGCCGGCCGGCGAGGTCGGCGTTGGTGAGGACAGTCGGTGGCAGCCAGGCCCCGAGCCCGGCGACCACTGAGGCCGGCCCCGTATCGCTCATCGCTCCTCCACCGGGCGTGCGGCCGCCTCGTGCCGGTCAAGCAAGGGGTGTCCCATGATGATGTCGTCCTTCCTGGTCCGTGCCGGCAGCCACGGTGGCAACCGCGGCTCCGGTCCGCCTCATCGGCGTCACACGTGGTGCTCACCGATTCCGTGAGTGCGGCATGAGCGTCGGTGGAGAGCGGGGCACAAGCATCGGTTTCGCCGGAACTACGCGTCGTGTCGCACCGCCCCGTAGACGGCCTCCGCCACGGTGCGGCCCGCCTGCTCGAACGCCACCAGCACGTCGATCGTGTCCCCGCCCGGGCCTCTCCCGTTCTCGGGGCGGCGCGCGACGACCGTCACCGGACGGTCCAGCTCCGAGTAGGCGTGGAACGAGGCGGAGAGGCGGTTCACGATCAACTGGTCGGCCCGGATCCGGTCGACTTCTTCGGTCGCCAGCAGCGCGGCCTGGCGCCCCGCCTCCATCAGGACCATGCCGGGCAGATGGTCCTGGGCGTGGTCGAACAGGCTGGGGTGCCCGCCGGCCACGCGCAACCGCGCCCGCACATCCCGTCCGGTGACCACCGGCTCCAGCAGGACCACGTTCTCGGCCTGCCGACGCCCCACGCGCCGGGGGTCGACGAGTCCCGGCCGGTCGAGTGCGCCGAGGTAGTCGTCGGATGTCGGCAACGCCCCGTCCGGGCGCCGGCGCAGGGCCCGGTAGACGTCTTCGCCGACGTACTTGACCCGCATCGTCACCTCGCCCAGGGGAGAGCCGGACAGCGACAGGCGCATGCGGTAGTCCATCGCGCGCAATACCTCACCGACCCCGTGCGGCCGCGAGGTCCGCACCTCGATCACGAGGTAGGCGGGTCCGCGGGAGGGTGGGAGCCGGGCCAGCCCGGGCAGGTCGGCGTCCCACGACTCCAGGACGAACTTGGTCCCGGGGTCGGCTCCGAAATGCGCGTGGACCGCATGGGTCTCGGCCTGCCGGCAGCACTCCAGGATCAGCAAGGGGTCCACCACGTGGGGGTTGGAATGATCCGTGAAGTAGGCGTGCGAGGGCGGAAGTTGAGCTCCGGCAACGAAGGACGAGCCGTCGAGTGCCCGACTGTCGGTCAAGAAGACCTCGGACAGGGCGCGACGGTGTACCAGGTCTCGCGCCACGGTGCGGTCGAAATCCAGAGCGAGCACGGCGCGTTCGTCCGCATCCATCAGGTGGGGCACGATCATTTCACTGCCTTTCCACGAAATGGTCTGACGGCCGCTCATCCTCACAACGCCCACTCACCCCGGGCTCATGGCCTCATCACGCGCACGCCGAAAGGGCGCGAACCCCGGACGACGCATGGACACCGGACTGGGCAAGTCCCTGACCAGAGGAAAGATTTAACATAAAACGCCCCAGTTCGCGTAGGTCGCGCGGGAGCGTAACTGTTCATCGGTGGTCTCGTCTGACGTCCGTTCGCTTTGCGTCGGGACGCGTATGCCGAACGAGGCCGACCTCGCAGTGCCTGCTCCGTGTTCCCTCGGTACCGGGGAATGCGCGCCCCGGCTCCCGCTCATTCACGGAATGAGCGGGAGATGAGCAGGGCGGAAGCGGTTACTGGAACGCTGCGGAGAGTCCCCGACGCATGTGCTGATTGTCAGAGAGATGAAAGAGGAGTCCCCCTTGCTGGAAAGGAATGTTCAGCCGCCGCAGCCGCGGCTGACGAGCAGGCTGCTGCTCGTCCTGGCGGTGATCTGCGGGGTGACGACCGCGAACGCGTACTACGCCCAACCGCTGCTCGACAAGATCTCGGTCGACCTGGACGCCTCGTCCGCCCAGGCCGCCTCGATCGTCACGGCAGGACAGATCGGCGCCGCGTTCGGGCTGCTGCTCATCGTGCCGGCTGCCGACATCATGCGCCGCCGCACCCTGCTCACCTGCCTCTTCGGAGCCAACGCCGTTGCTCTGGCGGGCAGTGCCGTGGCCCCGTCGGTGGTGTGGATGGTGGTGCTGTCCTTCGTCATCGGGGTGGGCGCGGTGGCGATCCCGATCCTGTCGGCCTACACCGCCGGCCTCGCGGACGACGCGACGCGCGGCCGCGCGCTGGGCGTGGTCATGGGCGGTGTACTGTTCGGCATTCTTCTGTCGCGCACCGTGGCCAGCCTCATCGCCGCGGCGGGCGGCTGGCGCACCGTGTTCGTGGTGGCAGCCGTGTTGATGGCCGTCGTCGCGGTCGTCATGCGCTCGATCGTGTCCTCGGACGCGCCGACTCTTGGTACCCCCTACGGCGCGCAGGTGCTCTCGGTCCTGACCCAGTTCCGGCGCCACCCGATCCTTCGCACCCGGTGCTTTCTGGGTGCTTGTGTGATGGCTACCTTCACGGCCTTCTGGACCAGCGTCGCGTTTCTGCTGGCTCGTGAGCCCTTCTCGTACGGCCAGATCGGCATCGGTGTCTTCGCGTTGTCCGGAGTGGCCGGCGCGATGATGACCTCCTCCGGCGGACGGCTCATCGACCGGTTCCGCCACTGGCGCTGGCAGTCGACCGGCGTCGGCCTCTTTCTGCTCGCACTGTCGTTCGCCGTCCTGGCTCTGGGCCGCACACAGATTCTCTGGCTCGTGGTGGGCGCCATCCTCATGGACGCCGCGATCCAGGCTGTACACGTCACCAATCAGAGCGTGGTCTACGAGGTGGACCCCGCGGCACGGGCCCGTATCGCCAGCGGCTACATGACCTGCTTCGCCGTGGGAGGCGCGGCCGGCTCCGCCCTCTCCGCGCAGGCCTATGACCGCTGGGGCTGGTACGGAGCCTGCTGGGTCGGTGTCGCCTTCAGCGTCGCGGCGCTGCTCGCGTGGGCGCTGGGCAGCGCCCACGAGCGCGAGGCTCAACGGATGTTGCGTCGGCACGAGGCGACCACGGCCCCCTGACGAAGGCGCCGGCCGCGTGTCACGCAAGGCGAGGGGCCCGTACCGGGATCAGCTACCGGTACGGGCCCCTCGCTCACTCCCTCACGTCACCCGCTCCACCACCAGCACGGTCCAGCTCAGCCCGCCACCGGCGGAGACCAGCACTGCCACCTGCCCGGTGCTGATCCGGTCCGAGGCCAGCAGCTCCGCCAGATTGGCGATCGCGTCGCCCGCGCCCAGGTGTCCGGTGTCCGCACCGAACT
This sequence comes from Streptomyces sp. NPDC056347, assembly GCF_042262625.1. Classification (NCBI taxonomy): domain Bacteria; kingdom Bacillati; phylum Actinomycetota; class Actinomycetes; order Kitasatosporales; family Streptomycetaceae; genus Streptomyces; species Streptomyces sp. NPDC056347. The sequence goes on from NZ_JBHJQP010000153.1 coordinate 13,503, forward strand.
GCGCGAGCGGGGCACCCGTCGCCTTTTCCAGCACGGGCCGGTAGGACTCCAGGGCGGGTCCGGCGAACCGGGGCGGTGCGACGAGGACGAGCCGAGGATCACGGGGAGCTACCCCCGCTCGGTCCAGTGCGGTGGCTGACAGCCGCGCCATGGACTCTCCGGCCACGGCCAGCAGGTCCGCTCCGGGGTGGCGTTCCATGTACTGCTTCTTGGTCGACCGCACCGTGACTGGCCGCAGGGCGCTCTGCGGGGTCGCGGTGAAGGGGCCGGTGCCGCCGTGCAATCCCTCGTACGAAGGGGCTGCCGCACTGGCCGAGGCGAGCAGGCGCACGGACCGTCCTTGCGGGGCCCTGCCGACGAGAACCGCCGTGGCCCCGTCGCCGTACGCCAGGCCCTGGTCCCCCCAGCGGTCGAACCCGGGGTCGCAGAAGCGGTCCGCGGTCGTGACGAGCGTGCACGCCTGCTCCGGATCGGCACGCAGCTCCCGGGCCGCCAACTCCACGGCGGCCGCTCCTCCGTTGCACATCTGCTGCAGGCCCAGAGGGACGGCACGATCGGCACCGACGTGGTACGCGATGTAGTGCGCCGGAGACCAGAACTCGTGCCCCTGGTGATAGGTCCAGGCGTGCAGCAGCCGCGTCAGGTCCACACCCGCCGCGCCTGCGGAACCCAGCGTGCGGGCAGCGGCCCGCACAGCGAGTTCCACAGGCGCATGCACCGTGGTGGCCACCCGGAGGTAACCGCACCGCCGGGCGACATCCGCATCAAGGCGTCCCGTGGCCGCGGCCTCGGCCGGGCTCTGGAACGACTCGCCCACCACCGCGCACGGGGCACTCAGGTAGATGCCCGCACCGTCGTCACCGGGCATGAGAGCCCTCGCCCGCAGGCGCGGCGGTGTGCCGGTACACCCTCTCGTCGCCGCGCGTGTGCGCCTTCTCGAACACGAGACGCACGGCACGCCAGCCGTCCGGCCGCCGGCGGAGAGTCACGATGTGCCGACCCCATGCCTCCCACATGCCGCCGCCCAGTTCCTCGTCGAGCACATTGACCACGTACGCGCTGAAGGTGACGCGGACCGCTGAATCCTGGTGCTCGACGCGGAACCGACTGAGCGTATGAAACGTCCGCTTGCCCGCGTGCAGGGAACACCGCCATGCCTCCAGCAGCTCGGCACGGCCGACCTCTCGCTCACTGCCACCGCTCAGGCTGGAGTGATCGAGTGTGATCCGGTCGTCGAGGAGACGGCCGGCCGCCTCCCAGTCACGCGCCTCGATGGTGTCGAACAGCGTGTGCATGGTCTCGACGACGTCCTCGGAACCCATGGATTCCATGTCACCTCCCCGACAGGGCGTGCATCGTCGAGAAGAACGCCGAGAAGCGTTTCCTCAGCCCGGCCGTATCGAGCCCGTAAGCCGCGGCGTGCTCCTGCGGGGTGCCGTACTTGCGTAGCTCACCCAGCGGTACTCCGACACTCAGCAGGCGGTGCGGCACGTCCCGCAGGGCCGTGGCCACCTCCGCCGCGGAGGTCCCGGTGAGATAGGGCTCGACCAGGGCGACATCCGGCGTGGTGAGCGTGGCGCGCAGTGCGGCGTGGTCGAAAGGCCGTATCCGCGCGGCGTACAGCACGGTCAGGTCCATGCCGTCGACCGCCGACAGCACGGCGTCGGCAAGCGGGCCGGCCACGAGGACGGTGCCGTTCCCGCCCCGGCGCAGCACCACGAACCCGTCTCCTCCATGCCACAGGGCCCGGGAGTTGGACTCGGTGGAGAGCCTGATGTACTCCAGGTGGCTTCCCGCGGCCGCCGACCTGAGCTGGGCCTCCGCCTCGTCGGCGTGTCCTGGCACGCTGATCGTCCAGTCGGGCAGCGTAGCCAGCAGGGGCACATCGGCCGGGGACTCGTGGGTACGGCCGTCCACGGCCAGGTCGTAGGAGGCACCCGCACTGACGAGCACGGCACCCGCTTCCTGGTGGTTCAGGCCGATCTTGATCTGCTCGAAGGGGCGCTCCACCAGAAAGCTGGCGAAGGTGTGGGCGATGGGCCGCATACCACTGAGAGCGAGTCCCCCCGCGACATCGATCATGAGCTGCTCGCGGATGCCGACGTTGATGAACCGGGGGTTGTGCCGTGCTTCGCTGTCCAGCTTGTCCCAGGTGATGTCGGCGAACACCGCGGCCAGCCGTTCGTCGTCCGCGACGAGCTGGGCGACGACGGCCGCGAAGCGCTGACGCATCGCGTTGATGTCGGCGAAACGCTGTTCCCATGTCAAAGGCATGACGACTCCTCAGGTATCCGAAGCCGCGCGGTGCGGCGTCCCGTCCTTGCGTTCCACCTCGGCGATCACGACGTGGGGCCGTCCGGGGTGGTCGGCGACGAACGCGGCCTCCAGTGCCTGATGATTGCGGCCGTCGACCCGGGTCACGGACCAGCCCTCGACCGCGAAGCGCTGCTCGATGCCGCCGGGCCAGCCGATGCTGGCCGACTCGTTGTCAATGACCACAGCGTGCAGCTGCTCCATGCCACGCCGCCCGGCGAAGGCGATCGCCTCATGGTTGGACCCCTCGTCCAGCTCGGCATCACCGAGCAGGACCCAGGTGCGGGGCCCCAGGACGCCGCGCAGTTCCAGGCCCAGCGCGGAGCCGATGGCCAGGGGCAGACCGTGGCCGAGCGAACCGCTGGCCATCTCCACGCCCGGGATCAGGGTCCTGTCCGGGTGGAAGCCCAGCGGGGAGTGGTAGTTGCCGTACTCGGACAGGAGCTGCGGTGCGATGAACCCCTTGGCGGCGAGCACCGCGTAGAAGGCCATGGGGCCGTGTCCCTTGGACAGGAAGAATCGGTCCCGGTCGTCGGCGGCGGGTGCTGCCGGGTCGATGCGCAGGATCTTGTCGTACAGCACCCACAGCACGTCCAGGGTCGATGAAGACGAGGGCTGGTGCTTCTCGTCGCCTGTCATCAGGGCGACGAGTCCATCCAGATCTTCGAAGGTGCCGAGGGCCGATGTGAGGGCGGTGGTCATGCGGCCGGGCCCTCCCACAGAGTGCCCTCGGCCAGGCGGCGGTCGGCCTCCAGCAGCAGGGGCAGGTCGATCTCGTCCAGCTTGTCCACGGTGAACCGGACACCGGTCTCAGCCATCTGCTCCCTCTGGAAGTTGTGCGGCATGCTCGCAGGGACCCCGATGAACCCGGCACCGAGCGCCTTGGTCACCTCGGCGACCCGGTTGATGTCGTCGATGAACAGCACCTCGTCGTACTGGTAGCCGAAGATGTCACGGACGATCTCCTTGACACCGGGGCGGAACGGGTTCACATCGACGTACGGCGTCTCGGCATCGAAGTGCTCCGCCAGATGGCCGAGGAAGCGGTCGAAGGAGTACGAGCGGTCACGACCGCCGTAGCTGGTCACGCGGACTCCGGTCGACCGCAGCGTCTCCAGCAGCGACAGCACCCCGGGAGCCACCGTCACCGGGTTCTCCTCGAGGTAACGGTCGCGCTCGGCGAAGAACTCGACCATGGTGTCGTCCGCCGACTGCGGCAACTTGCACGCCAGGGCCATGTACTGACCGGCCGCCAGCTGCGGCGAGCCCCAGACGTGACGCTCCATGTGGGCCGTGTAAGTACCACCTCGCTGCTTGACGAAGCGCTCGATGACCGGGCTGTACGTGTCGTTGAACAGAACCCCGTCGGTGTCCAGGGCGACCAGCTTGATCTTCGAGAAGGACGTGGCGGTAGGCATGGTGAAACCTCGCTTCGTAGGGTTGGGTGCACGATCCGGCGGGCTGCCGGACCGGTGATGTGGTCGGCCGGTCGGAGAGAGGACCGGCTTCCCGGGGTCGTCACACGTGAGCGTGGGGCAGTGTCGAAGTGGCCCGGGCCGAGGTCCTGTCGTGCTGCTCGAAGGTGACGGGCACACGAAGGCCGCTGCCCGTGATTCCCCTGCGCGGCGGGTGAGTCACCACGGCAAGGGACGAGCCGGGTTCGACGTACCTCTCGAAGACCGCGTCGAGAGCGGTGGGACGCAACGCCGCAGAGGCGAGGACGGCGGCCTTCACCACCGCCGACGCCGCCTGGCGTCCCGCGCACATCAGCGCGTTGTCGGGCACAGGGCCGTGCGGACGCTCGAACAGCCCGGTACTACGGTGGTGGGCCGGGGCAGCCCGGTACGCCTTGCCCGGTAAGCAGGCAACGTCCATGCGGCTTTCGCCCATGTCTCGGCCAGACCCGATGACATGCATGAGGCAGCACAGTGCTCGCAGGAACGGCTCTGTCTGCCTGGCCTCGTAGGCATCAGCCATGATCACCACGTCGGCCGCTCCGTGCAGCGGCGCCCTGCCCGCCGGCCCCGGAAAGCTGGACGCCCGGGACCGGACCACGGATCCTGCGTCGTCGGGCACGTTGAAGTGCTCGTGCTCCGCATGGATCTCCGTCTGACGACAGCATTCGAGCAGGAGTAGTGCGTCGGTCGTCGAGTCCGACGGGGCACTCCGTCCGATGGGCGTGGAACGCGGGCACCTGCGCGGCGGCGACGAACCCCGCCCCTCCCACGGCCCGGCTGTCGGTGAGGAGGACCTCCGACCGAGATCGCCGTTGGACCGGCCCCAGGGAAACCGTGCGGTCGAACCGCAGTGCCGATATCGCGGAGAGGGCGGATGCGGCAGTCGTCATCGGTCCTCCTTCCAGTGGCTTTCCGCTCCGACACAACGGTGACGGCCGACCCTCACTCCTCGCTCACGCGCGCATCACGTATGACTGCGACGCGTGTGAGGTGCGTCGTGCACGCGAGGCTCTGGTGAATTCACCCCTGAGCGGCATTGACCGATGCCCGCCTGTCGACACGGAAGGCCTGCGAGCGAGCTGCGCGTACGTCGCCTCGCTGCCCTGCCCGCCGCCCACGAGATGGAAGGCTTCGCCGACTCGCTGCGCACGTCGTCCGCGTACTCGAGACACTCGTAGGTTGTGGCCGGACTCGAATGGTCGATTCTTCGTGTGACGATCATCAGCGGGTTCAGCCGGATGTGGCTGGACAGGTAGGAGCGGTGCCGTCGGCGGCGTGCTGGTAGCCCTTCCAGCACCCAACTGCCAACACCCACAACAAACGTCATTCTGAAACGGCCGGTAGGGGGAAGGTGATCCGCACGGTGGATCGGCCTCCCTCGGTGGCCGAGAAACTCAAGCGTCACATCGAAGCGTTCCCGCCGGTAGGGGTGGAGCTGCCGTGGGGGAAGCCGGAGAGTCCGTCGTGACCGTGGCTCGGCGGCTCGGACACTCCTCGTCGGCGATCACCCTCGGTTACTATGCTCACTTCATGCCGGAAGCCGGCAGCAAGGGGCGCGGCGCCACCGGCGGTCCGCTTGGGGAGCGGGGTGACCGGCCCGCCGGCCGATACTCCCCAGGTTCTCCCCAGCGCCGTTGACCGGCGCTTACTGCTTCCACGCTCCGCAGAAGTCGTCCGTAGATTGCAAGGCTAAAGAGATGGGTGGCCTGGGAAAGTGTTGGAAGAGGTTGTAGCGACCCGCTATGTCACGCCCCTGCGTGAGGGCGGCTCGCTCCCCGGGATCGTCGAGGCCGACGACCTCGGTACGTACGTCATGAAATTCACCGGTGCCGGGCAGGGGCGCAAGACGCTCGTCGCGGAGGTGATCTGCGGGCAGCTCGGCCGACGGCTCGGGCTGCGCGTCCCCGCGCTCGTGCAGATGCAGCTGGACCCGGTCATCGGCCTCGCCGAGCCCGACCAGGAGGTGCAGGAGCTCCTGAAGGCCAGCGGCGGGCTCAATCTCGGGATGGACTTCCTGCCCGGCTCGATCGGCTTCGACCCGCTCGCCTACGAGGTGGACCCGCGCGAGGCCGGACGGGTCGTCTGGTTCGACGCGCTGATCAACAACGTCGACCGCTCCTGGCGCAACCCGAACATGCTCGTCTGGCACGGCGACCTGTGGCTCATCGACCACGGCGCCACCATGATCTGGCACCACAACTGGCCCGGCGCCCAGGCCTCCGTCGCCAAGCCGTACAACGCCTCCGACCACGCGCTCGCCCCGTTCGCCCCGGACATCGCGGCAGCGGCCGCCGAGCTGGCCCCGCTGGTCACCGAGGAGCTGCTCACCGAGGTCGCCGCGGACGTTCCCGACGAATGGCTGGTGGACGAGCCGGGCTTCGCCACCACCGACGAACTGCGTCGCGCCTACGTCGAGGCGCTGCTGCCGCGCGCCGCGACCATCCACGAGCGCATCACCATGGACGGCCCCACCCCGGACCGGCCGTCCCGGGCCCCCGGCTGGCTCACCGAACACCTCACCCCCTGGCCCCACCCCACCAAGAAGAACGACAAGGACGGCCAGCGGTGAGCGAGCGCGATGTCTTCGAGTACGCGCTGCTGCGCGTGGTGCCGCGGATGGAGCGCGGCGAGTGCTTCAACGCGGGCGTGGTGGTCTACTGCCGGGCCCGCGGCTTCGTGGCCGCCCGGACCCACCTCGACGAGACCAGACTGAAGGCCCTGGACCCGGCCGCCGACACGATGGGCGTCCGGGCCGCCCTGCGTGCCGTCGAGGGTGTCTGTCTCGGCGGCACGGACGCGGGCCAGGCGGCCCGAGACGACGCGGGGCGCCGCTTCCGCTGGCTGATCGCGCCGCGCTCCACGGTCGTCCAGCCGGGCCCCGTGCACAGCGGCCTCACGGCCGACCCGGAGGCCGAGGTCGAGCGGCTGCTGGAGCTGCTGGTGCGCTGACCGGTCCGCCCGCGCGCCGCCCGCCGC
>NZ_JBHJQP010000154.1:0-20018 GCF_042262625.1 Streptomyces sp. NPDC056347
CGCGAGAACGGACCGCGCCCGGCCCTCCCCGGCAGGGTTTCCCGGCCGTACCGCCCGGGTATCCAGAGACCTGGCCGGAAGTCTTCGGCGCGCCGCATTGATGGCGCGTTGATCAGTCGTTTATCGCGACCGGGCATGGTGGTCCCATGCTGATCAACACCGCGACCGACCCCGCACTCGCCTGGCAGGAGACAGCGCTGTGCGCCCAGGCCGGCCCCGAGTTCTTCTTCCCGGCCCCCGGCAGCTCCACCCGCGAGGCCAAGCAGCTCTGCGGCGCCTGCGAGGGACGGCAGGCCTGCCTCGAATACGCCCTCGCCAACGACGAGCGCTTCGGTGTCTGGGGCGGCCTCTCCGAGAAGGAGCGGGAGCGCCTGCGCAGAACCCGCCGCGCCTGAAACACCCTCTTGGAGGTCCCCGCCCGGATCAGGCCGGACGCACGGGACCTGGCACGATAACGGGATGAACGATCACGACCGGAACGACCGGGACAGTCTGCTCGCGGCAGCCGTGGCCCTGCGCGCGGAGGGCCGCCGCGAAGAGGCCCGGCAGCGGCTGCTCGCCCTCTGCGCCGCCTTCCCCGACGATGCGACGGTCGCGTACCAGACCGCCTGGGCCCACGACGTGCTCGGCCTGGAGGCCGAGGCCGTGCCCTTCTACGAACGTGCCCTGACCGGCGCCGGGCTGACCGAGGAGGACCGCCAGGGCGCGCTGCTCGGACTGGGCAGCACCTACCGGGTGCTCGGGCAGTACGAGAAGGCGGTCCGGACCCTGCGCGAGGGCGTCGGACAGTTCCCCGGGGACGGGGCGCTGCGCACCTTCCTCGCCATGGCCCTCTTCAACACCGGTGCGCACCACGAGGCGATGCGGCTGCTGCTGGAACTGCTCGCGTCCGGCAGCACGGACCCGTCGGTGCGCGAGTACCACGAGGCGATCACCCACTACGCCCAGGACCTGCACGCGACGGTATGAGCGCCGGGTGGCGGAGCGGGCCCCGCCCCGCCACCCACGGACCGTCAGACGCGGCCGCGCGCCGACATCCGGGCCTTGCGGGCCGCCAGCTTCTCGTCGAACTTCGACGCCTCGTGGTCCAGGCCGCCCATGAACATCCCCAGCTCCTCCTGCGCCTTCAGACCCTCCGGCCCCAGCCCGTCGATGGAGAGGATCTTGAGGTAGCGCAGCACCGGCTGGATCACGTCGTCGTGGTGGATGCGCATGTTGTAGATCTCGCCGATCGCCATCTGCGCGGCCGCCCGCTCGAAGCCGGGCATGCCGTGACCGGGCATCCGGAAGTTGACGACGACATCGCGCACGGCCTGCATCGTCAGGTCCGGGGCCAGCTCGAAGGCCGCACCGAGGAGGTTGCGGTAGAAGACCATGTGCAGGTTCTCGTCGGTCGCGATCCGCGCCAGCATGCGGTCGCAGACCGGGTCGCCCGACTGGTGACCGGTGTTGCGGTGCGAGACCCGGGTCGCCAGCTCCTGGAAGGCCACGTACGCCACCGAGTGCAGCATCGAGTGCCGGTTGTCGGACTCGAAGCCCTCCGCCATGTGCGCCATCCGGAACTGCTCCAGCTTGTCCGGGTCGACCGCCCGCGAGGTGAGCAGGTAGTCGCGCATCACGATGCCGTGGCGGCCCTCCTCCGCCGTCCACCGGTGCACCCAGGTGCCCCAGGCTCCGTCGCGGCCGAAGAGCGAGGCGATCTCGTGGTGGTAGCTGGGGAGGTTGTCCTCGGTCAGCAGGTTCACCACCAGAGCGATCTTGCCGATGTCGGTGACCTTGGACTGGTCGGCCTGCCAGGCCTCTCCGTCCTCGAAGACGCCGGGGAAGTTCCGGCCGTCGGAGAACGGCACGTACTCGTGGGGCATCCAGTCCTTGGCGACCTTCAGATGGCGGTTGAGCTCCTTCTCCACCACCTCTTCCAAGGCATACAGCAGCTGGGCGTCGGTCCACGCCTTCGGGCTGCCGAGGTGGGGAGCGGTGATCGTCACTGGGGACTCCTGGGGACGGGAGAAGTACCTACGGGTACGTAGGTTACGAGACCGTAGGTTAAGGCGGGGGTAAGGCCGCCGCCAATCCGCCCCGTGCATCGACCGGATGTCTGACGTTATGTGGGGATTTTCCACCACTGATGTGCCGGACCTCGCCGGACCCTGTCGGACAAGCGTGACGCTGCCGACGGATCCGGCCGTGGCCGGCGCGTGCGGCACCGAGGCCCGCCCGTGTGCGGCCGGGGCCCGAACGGCTCCCCGGCCGCCTCGCCCCGGAGTTGGTCCGGAGTTGGTCCGGGACGGGGGCCGGGGAGGCCGCGGGGCGGAGCGGGCGGCCCCGTCCCGTGGGCCGCTACGGCCGCGCGTACGGCCGGGTCATGATCTCCATGTTGTGGCCGTCCGGGTCGTCGAAGTAGGCGCCGCGCCCGCCGAAGAGGCGGTTGATCCGGCCGGGCTCGGTGTGGCCGGGGTCGGCGTAGTAGGTGACCCCGACCGTCTCCAGGCGGGCGATCATGGCGTCGAACCGCTCTTCGGGCACGAGGAACGCGTAATGCTGCGGCTGGACCGCCTCGTCGCGCTTCTCGTAGTAGTCGAGTGTCACGCCGTTGCCCAGGTCGACGGGGAGGAACGGCCCGAAGGGGGAGCCGACCTCCAGACCCAGGATCGCGGCGATGAACTCGGCCGAGAGGTACCGGTCCGTGGCGTATACGGCGGTGTGGTTCAGCTCGACGGCGCCGGCCGGTTCGGGCGGGTACTGCTGATCATGTGGCATGCGCGGATGTGACTCCGAGTCCTTGTTCCGGTGGGAAGCGCCACGCGTGGGCGCCGGGAAGGGGGACGCGGAGGAGACGGCGGGCCTCTGGCCCGCCTCGTGCTCACGCCGGGGCCGGGTGCCTCACTTGTGCGTGGCCCATGGCCGACCCGGCAGTCACCCGGCCGACCCTAGTGCCTCACGATGTGTCACGGCAATGCCGAATGCCGTGGGCCCGCCCGGCGAAGTCCGTGCCCGGGGTGGACGGGCCCCGGGTCAGCAGGGGCCGCCGAGCAGTGCGGTCAGCCCCCGGTCGAGATCGAGGAAGCGGTGCTCGTCGCCGGTCGGTACCCGCTCCAGCGAGCGCTCCAGGAAGAGCCGCAGCTCGGACGTGCGGACGTGCACCATCGCGACCCCCTCGACGGCGTGGAACTCCAGGACCGTACGGTCGTAGCCGAACGGCCTGATACGTACGTCCCCCACGCCGGCCGACGTGTCCATCCCCGCGGCCAGCAGCTCGCGGGAGAACTCCCACGCGACCTCGGTGCCTTCCAGGGTCGCGGGGGCGGGGAACGCCATCCGTACGGTGAACGGATCGCTCGGGTCGTACCGGAGCGTGGCGGGAAGGGTCTCCATCCGCGGCGCGGACGCGACCATGCGGGCCTGCACGGACTGCTGGATGACGGTGGACACGACCTGCTCCCCTTCGCTGCCGGACGGACGGCTCCCGGCACTGATGGAGACGACGGAATTCCCGGATGCGTGCACCGGGTCGCCGCGTGAGCTGTGTCACCGCGCGCCGTGGCGGCGTGCTCGCGGCCGTTTCCCGGCGGCGGACCCTGGACGGGGCGCGAACCGGTGGGCTAGCTTCCAGCGCCATGAGGGTCAAGGGGAAGACGAGACGGCTGATGTCCTGGGGGCTCTGTGCGGCGGCGCTGGTCGCGGCCTCGGCCACACCGGCGGGAGCGGCGGCGCCGCGCGACCGGGACCGGCCCGCCGAGCGGCCGGCCTGGACGCTGACCGACACCGGGACCGACGCGCGGTTCCGCGGCCTGGCCGCCGTCGACCGGCGCACCGCCTGGGTCGCGGGGTCCGGGGGCACAGTGCTGCGCACCGTCGACGGCGGCCGGCACTGGCGCGATGTTTCACCGGCCGGAGCGGCCCGGGAGGCACTGGAGTTCCGCGACATCGAGGCGTTCGACGCCCGGCGGGCGGTGGCCCTGGCCATCGGGGAGGGCGAGGCCTCCCGGGTGTACCGCACCGAGGACGGGGGTGCGACCTGGACGGAGTCGTTCCGCAACACCGACGCCCGCGCCTTCTACGACTGCCTCACCTTCTTCGACAGCCGGCACGGACTGGCGATGAGCGATCCGGTGGACGGCAGGTACCGCATCCTGTCGACCGCGGACGGCGGCCGCAGCTGGCGGGTGCTGCCCGCCACGGGCATGCCGGACGCGCGGCCCGGGGAGGCCGCGTTCGCCGCCGGCGGCCAGTGCCTGGTCTCCTCGGGCCCCCGGGACGTCTGGCTGGCGACCGGCGGCGCGGACACCGCGCGCGTGCTGCACTCCGCCGACCGGGGGCTGACCTGGACCGCGGCCGAGTCGACGATCCCGGCCGGGGACCCGGCCCGCGGCGTCTTCGCACTGGCCTTCCGCGACCGCCGGCACGGCATCGCGGTCGGCGGCGACTACCGGCCCGGCGAGGCCTCGCCGCGGGCCGCGGCGGTGTCCGGCGACGGCGGCCGGACCTGGCGGCAGTCCGCCACCCCGCCGGCCGCCTACCGCTCCGGTGTCGCCTGGCTGCCGCACAGCGGATCGGCCGCGCTCGCGGTCGGCCCGACCGGCACCGACCTCACGACGGACGGCGGCCGTACCTGGCGCACCGTCGACACCGGCTCGTACGACACCGTCGACTGCACGGCGGACGGCGGCTGCTGGGCGGCCGGTGAGCAGGGCCGGGTGGCCCGCTCCGGACACTGAACACCCGCCGCGCATCTCCCGGGACGGGACCGGATCCGTCCCGGGAGGCACCCGCTATCCGGGCAACTGCTGGCGGTACGGGGCCAGCCCGGCCGCCGTCTTCGTCGCGATGAACTCCGTGACCCTGTACGCGCACACCCCATGCACCGTGAACGGGTCCGCCGCGACGATCTCCTCGATCTTCGCCCGGTCGTCCCCGACGGCCAGGACGATCCCGCCGTCACGCGGGTTCTTGCGGCCCGAGGCGATGAACACCCCGGCCTCGTACTGCGTGTCGAGCCAGGAGACATGGTCCGCGAGCAGCGCGTCGATCCGTTCGACGGGGGCGGTGTAGGTCAATTCCAGTACGAACATGCCGCCAGGCTACGGGCCGGACGGCGGCCGCCGGCCACCGCCCGGGGCCTGGCCCGTCAGGGGTACGGGACGGCCCGTAGACTCGCCGGCACCATGACAGAGTTCTCGATGCCCGCCGACGAGGCCGAGGCCCGCGCCGTCCAGGACGCTCTGCGGACCCGGGTGGTGCTCGACGAACCGGGCCCGCCGCCCGGCACCGGACGGGTCACCGGCGTCGACGTCGCCTACGACGACGAGCGCGATGTCGTCGTCGCGGCGGCGGTCGTCCTCGACGCGGCGACGTGCGAGGTGGTCGCCGAGACCACCGCCACCGGCCGGATCACCTTCCCGTACGTTCCCGGCCTCCTGGCCTTCCGCGAGATCCCGACCGTGCTGGCCGCCCTCGAAGCGCTGCCGGTCGACCCCGGGCTCGTGATCTGCGACGGCTACGGCCGGGCGCATCCCCGCCGCTTCGGACTCGCCAGCCACCTCGGGGTCATCACCGGCCTCCCGGCGATCGGCGTCGCCAAGAACCCGTTCACCTTCACCTACGAGCAGCCCGGCCCGTGCCGGGGCGACTGGTCACCGCTGCTCGACGGGGAGGAGGAGGTGGGCCGGGCGCTGCGCACCCAGGACGGCGTCAAACCCGTCTTCGTCTCCGTGGGCCACCGCACCGGCCTGGACAACGCCTGCGCCCACACCCTGCGGCTGGCCCGCGACTTCCGGCAGCCGGAGACCACCCGCAGGGCGGACGCGCTCTGCCGCCGGGCCCTGAAGGAAGCGACCGCCGCCTGAGTACGCGTACGGATACCGCTTGTCGATCATGACCGGCAAGCTTGTACCCATGAACGAACATCGAACGTCCACACGACCCGGCACCGTCTACCTCGCCCAGCGGCGGCTCGCGGTGGGAATGACCCTCGGCATGGTGGCGGGTGTGGTCTGGGCCGTCTCGATCGTCTGCACCCTGGTGTCCTGGGCGCTCTGACGCCGTGCCGCGCGGCGGATCGTGCCGGTCGGCCCCCGGCGCCGAGCGGCGTACGCCCGGTGTCCCGGGCCGTTCCCCGCGGACCCCGTTCCGCGCGAGTGCCTGCCGCCACCGGTGTGCCGGCCCGGCGCCCGCCGGCTCAGCGCGCGGAGGCGACCCGGAAGCGCAGACCGGCCGCGCGCAGCCGCCCCGTCAGCGCGTCCCCCATCGCGGTGGCCGTGGTCAGCTGCCCCGAGAGCGGCGGGAGCTCGTCCAGGGCGAGGCAGAGCGCGGATTCGGCGAGCATCTTCGCCGTCTCGCCGTAGCCCGGATCCCCGCCCGAGACCTCGGTGAAGACCCGCCGCCCGCCGCCCTCGCCGACGAACCGCACCCGGAACCAACTGCGCCCGCGCCGCTCCGCGTCCGGCCCCCGGCCCGGTTCGTACCGGCCCATCAGCCAGGACCTGGCCGCCGGGATCTGCGCGGCGCCCAGCAGACCACCGGCCGCCACCGCGCCTCCGAGCGCCACCGGCAGGCGCCGCACCGAGGCGAAGTGGCGGTAGCGGAAGTCGGGGCCGTACCGGTCCAGCGCCCGCGCCGAGCGTTCGACGACCCGGGGGTCCAGGGTCGGCAGCGGCAGCGCCCAGGCGCCGGTCTCCGGGCTGAAGTGCGGGGCGCCGAACGGGGCCCCGGCCCGGCGGGCGACCAGCCGCGGCTCGTGCAGCCGGCGCTCCCGGGCCGCGCGCAGCATCCGGGTGCCGCGGCCCATCGCGGCGAGCGCCGAGGCGAACGTGCCGCCGGAGAAGACGGCGTCGCTGCTCACGAAGCCGTCGATGGTCAGCGGCACGTCCTTCGGCAGCCGCTGGACGGTGAAGTACACCCCGAGGTCGTGCGGTACGGAGTCGAAGCCACAGGCGTGCACGATCCTGGCCCCGGTCTCGCGGGCCCGCGCGTCGTGCGCCAGATACATCCGGTCCACGAACTCCGCCTCGCCGGTGAGGTCCGCGTAGTCCGTCCCCGCCTCGGCGCAGGCCGCGACCAGCTTCTCCCCGTACCAGACATAGGGGCCCACCGTGGTGGCCACCACGGCGGCGGACTCGGCGAGCGCGCGCAGGGAGCCCTCGTCGTCGGCGTCGGCACGCAGCAACGGGAGGTCCGCGCAGTGCGGGGCGAGCGTGGTGAGCCGGTCGCGCAGGCGCTCCAGCCGGGCCGGATCGCGCCCGGCCAGGGCCCAGCGGAGGCCGGCGGGCGCGCGGACGGCCAGATACTCGGCGGTGAGGGCGCCCACGAAGCCGGTGGCGCCGAAAAGGACCACGTCGTAGGGGCGTCGCGCCCCGTTCCGCCTGTTCATGACTGCCTCCGCGGGGGCCTGGTGCCGATGTGGCAGGCAGAGGGTAGCGGAGCGGGCCGTGGCGCTGTGCGGCAGGGCGGCCGGGGTGCGGAAGGATCCGGCACACGAGCCCGGCCCGATCCGGACGAGAGACCCTAAGCGCTTGCTCGGCCCCAGGGGTTGTGCGGAGCGCGGCGCATTCTTAGCATCATCGCTGTTACATCAGTTGTGTCATACCGCTGGGGGCTTGATGGCAACGACAGAGCACGACTTGCGGGGCCCACTGGCGGGGGTGCGGGTGGTCGAACTGGCGGGCATCGGCCCCGGCCCGTTCGCCGCGATGCTCCTGGCCGACCTCGGTGCCGACGTCGTCAGGGTCGACCGGCCCGGCGGCCCGGGGCTGGGCATCGACCCCGCGTACGACCTCACCAACCGCAACAAGCGCTCCGTGCTCGTCGACCTCAAGTCCGCGGGCGGGGCCGACACGGTGCTCGATCTGGCCGAGCGCGCCGACATCCTGATCGAGGGCTACCGGCCGGGCGTCGCCGAGCGCCTCGGGGTCGGCCCCGACGCCGCCCTGGCCCGCAATCCGGGGCTGGTGTACGGCCGGATGACCGGCTGGGGCCAGGACGGGCCGCTCGCCGAGCGCGCCGGGCACGACATCGCGTACATCGCGCTCACCGGCACCCTCTCCATGATCGGCAAGCCCGGCGAGCCGCCCACCGTCCCGGCCAACCTCGTCGGCGACTACGCGGGCGGCTCGCTCTATCTCGTCGTCGGCGTCCTCGCCGCCCTCCAGCACGCCCGCACCCCCGGCGGCCGGGGTCAGGTGGTGGACGCGGCGATCGTCGACGGGGCCGCCCACCTCGCCACGATGATCCACGGCATGCTGGCGGCCGGCGGCTGGCAGGACCGGCGCGGCTCCAACCTCCTGGACGGCGGCTGCCCGTTCTACGGCACCTACGAGACCGCCGACGGGCAGTACATGGCGGTCGGGCCGCTGGAGCAGCGGTTCTACGCGGAGTTCGTCCGGCTCCTCGGGCTCGGCGACGGCGCCCCCGACCGGGGCGACATCGCCCGGTGGGAGGAACTGCGCACGACGGTCGCCGACCGGTTCCGTACCCGTACGCGCGCCGAGTGGACCGAGGTGTTCGAAGGGTCGGACGCCTGCGTCGCCCCCGTCCTCTCGCTCCGCGAGGCGCCCGGCCATCCGCACCTGGCCGCCCGCTCCACCTTTGTCGAGCACGACGGGCTCACCCAGCCCGCCCCCGCGCCGCGCTTCTCCGCCACCCCCGTCTCCGTACGCCGCCCTCCCGCACGGCCCGGCGCGGACACCGAGGCCGTCGCCGCCGACTGGGGCGTACCCGGCCTCACCGGCTGACCCGGGGCCCGGCACCCACTCCACCACCGAGACACGACTCCAGGAGGCCCGCTGTGCAGCGGCAGATCTTCACCGAGGAGCACGACGCGTTCCGCGAGACCGTGCGCACCTTCCTCACCAAGGAAGTGCTCCCGTACTACGAGCAGTGGGAGAAGGACGGCATCGTCTCGCGCGAGGCATGGCTCGCGGCCGGCCGGCAGGGGCTGCTGGGCCTCGCCGTGCCCGAGGAGTACGGCGGCGGAGGGAACCCCGACTTCCGCTACAGCGCCGTTCTCGCCGAGGAGTTCACCCGGGCGGGCGCCCCCGGCCTCGCGCTCGGCCTGCACAACGACATCATCGGCCCCTACCTCACCGGCCTGGCCACCGAGGAGCAGAAGCGGCGCTGGCTGCCCGGCTTCTGCAGCGGCGAGACGATCACCGCGATCGCCATGACCGAACCCGGCGCGGGCTCCGATCTCCAGGGCATCCGCACCACCGCCGAGGACCAGGGCGACCACTGGCTGCTCAACGGCTCCAAGACCTTCATCTCCAACGGCATCCTCGCCGATCTGGTCGTGGTCGTGGCGAAGACCACCCCCGAGGGCGGCGCCAAGGGGCTCTCGCTGATCGTCGTCGAGCGCGGCGCGGAGGGCTTCGAGCGCGGCCGCAACCTCGACAAGATCGGCCAGAAGTCCCAGGACACCGCCGAGCTCTTCTTCCACGACGTACGCGTCCCCAAGGAGAACCTCCTCGGCGAGCGGGACGGCGCCTTCATCCACCTGATGACCAACCTCGCGCAGGAGCGGATGGGCATCGCGGTGGCCGGGATCGCCGCCGCCGAGCACCTGCTGGAGATCACCACCGCGTACGTCAAGGAACGCGAGGCCTTCGGCCGCCCGCTCTCCAAGCTCCAGCACGTCCGGTTCGAGATCGCCGAGATGGCCACCGAGTGCGCCGTCACCCGTACCTTCCTGGACCGCTGCATCGTCGACCACTCCGAGGGAACCCTCGACGCCGTGCACGCCTCGATGGCCAAGTGGTGGGCCACCGAACTGCAAAAACGCGTCGCCGACCGCTGTCTCCAACTCCATGGCGGATACGGCTACATGGCGGAATTCCCGGTCGCCAGGGCGTTCACCGACGGCCGTATCCAGACCATCTACGGCGGTACGACCGAGATCATGAAGGAGATCATCGGCCGCTCCCTGCTCGCCTGAACCCTCGCACAACCACCCCGAAAGGCTGCTGTCTTGAGTACCGAAGCGTTTGTCTACGACGCGATCCGCACCCCGCGCGGCCGCGGCAAGGCCAATGGGGCCCTGCACGGCACCAAGCCGATCGACCTCGTCGTCGGCCTCATCCACGAACTCCGTGACCGCTTCCCCGGCCTCGACCCGGCGGCCATCGACGACATCGTCCTCGGCGTGGTCAGCCCGCTCGGCGACCAGGGCTCCGACATCGCCCGCATCGCGGCCGTCGCCGCCGGGCTCCCCGACAGCGTCGCGGGTGTCCAGGAGAACCGCTTCTGCGCCTCCGGTCTGGAGGCCGTCAACCTGGCCGCGGCCAAGGTCCGCTCCGGCTGGGAGGACCTGGTCCTCGCCGGCGGCGTCGAGTCGATGTCCCGGGTGCCGATGGGCTCCGACGGCGGCGCCTGGGCGATGGACCCGATGACCAGCTACCAGGTCGGCTTCGCCCCGCAGGGCGTCGGCGCCGACCTCATCGCCACCATCGAGGGCTTCTCCCGCCGCGATGTCGACGAATTCGCCGCGCTCTCCCAGGAGCGCGCCGCCGAGGCATGGAAGGAGGGCCGCTTCGCCCGTTCCGTCGTCCCGGTCAAGGACCGCAACGGACTCGTCGTCCTCGACCACGACGAGCACATGCGCCCCGGCACCACCGCCGACTCGCTCGCGGCGCTCAAGCCCTCCTTCGCCGCGGTCGGCGAGATGGGCGGCTTCGACGCGGTGGCGCTGCAGAAGTACCACTGGGTCGAGAAGATCGACCACGTCCACCACGCGGGCAACTCCTCCGGCATCGTCGACGGCGCCGCCCTCGTCGCGATCGGCAACAAGGAGACCGGCGAGCGCTACGGACTCACCCCGCGCGCCCGGATCGTCTCCGCCGCGGTCTCCGGCTCCGAGCCGACCATCATGCTGACCGGCCCCGCCCCGGCCACCCGCAAGGCCCTCGCCAAGGCCGGGCTGACCATCGACGACATCGACCTCGTCGAGATCAACGAGGCCTTCGCCGGCGTCGTGCTCCGCTTCGCCCGGGACATGGGGCTCTCCCTCGACAAGATCAACGTCAACGGCGGCGCCATCGCGCTCGGCCACCCGCTCGGCGCCACCGGCGCCATGATCCTCGGCACCCTCATCGACGAACTGGAACGCCGCGACCAGCGGTACGGCCTCGCCACCCTCTGCGTCGGCGGAGGCATGGGCATCGCCACCGTCATCGAGCGCGTCTGACCGTCCCCCGCCTACGGAGAAGAAGAACCATGACCGAGAGCACGACCATCCGCTGGGAACAGGACGAGACAGGCGTCGTCACCCTCGTACTCGACGACCCCGGCCAGTCCGCCAACACGATGAACCAGGCGTTCAAGGAATCCATCGCCGCCGTCGCCGACCGTGCCGAGGCCGAGAAGGACTCCATCCGGGGCATCATCTACACCTCCGCCAAGAAGACCTTCTTCGCGGGCGGCGACCTCAAGGACATGATCAAGGTCGGCCCCGACAACGCCCAGCAGGTCTTCGAGACCGGCCTCGCCATCAAGAGCGCGCTGCGCCGCATCGAGACCCTCGGCAAGCCCGTCGTCGCGGCCATCAACGGCGCGGCGCTCGGCGGCGGCTACGAGATCGCCCTGGCCGCGCACCACCGCGTCGCCCTCGACGCCCCCGGCTCCCGGATCGGCCTGCCCGAGGTCACCCTCGGCCTGCTCCCCGCCGGTGGCGGCGTCACCCGAACCGTACGCCTCATGGGCATCGCCGACGCCCTGCTGAAGGTCCTCCTCCAGGGCACCCAGTACACCCCGCGCCGGGCCCTGGACAACGGCCTGGTCCACGAGCTCGCCGCGACCCGCGACGAGATGCTCGACAAGGCCCGCGCCTTCATCGACGCCCACCCCGAGTCCCAGCAGCCCTGGGACGTCAAGGGCTACCGGATCCCCGGCGGCACCCCGTCGAACCCGAAGTTCGCGGCCAACCTCCCGGCCTTCCCGTCGAACCTGAAGAAGCAGCTCGGCGGTGCCCCGATGCCCGCGCCCCGCAACATCCTGGCCGCCGCCGTCGAGGGCTCCCAGGTCGACTTCGAGACCGCGCAGACCATCGAGGCCCGCTACTTCACCGAGCTGGTCACCGGCCAGGTCGCGAAGAACATGATCCAGGCGTTCTTCTTCGACCTCCAGGCCGTCAACTCCGGCGCCAGCCGCCCCAAGGGCATCGAGGAGCGCCCGGTCACCAGGGTCGCCGTGCTCGGCGCCGGGATGATGGGCGCGGGCATCGCGTACTCCTGCGCCCGCGCCGGGATCGACGTCGTGCTCAAGGACGTCTCCGCCGAGGCCGCGGCCAAGGGCAAGGCGTACAGCGAGAAGCTGCTCGACAAGGCGCTCGCCCGGGGCCGTACGACCGAGGCAAAGCGCGACGAACTGCTGGCCCGGATCACCCCGACCGCCGACCCGGCCGACCTGGCGGGCTGCGACGCCGTGATCGAGGCCGTCTTCGAGGACACCGCGCTCAAGCACAAGGTGTTCCAGGAGATCCAGCACGTCGTCGCCCCGGACGCACTGCTCTGCTCCAACACCTCCACCCTGCCCATCACCGTCCTCGCCGAGGGCGTCGAGCGCCCGGCCGACTTCATCGGGCTGCACTTCTTCTCGCCCGTGGACAAGATGCCGCTGGTCGAGATCATCAAGGGCGAGCGGACCGGCGACGAGGCCCTGGCCCGCGCCTTCGACCTGGTCCGCCGGATCAGGAAGACCCCGATCGTCGTCAACGACTCCCGCGGCTTCTTCACCTCACGGGTCATCGGCCAGTTCATCAACGAGGGCGTCGCGATGGTCGGCGAGGGCGTCGAGCCCGCCTCCGTCGAGCAGGCCGCCGCCCAGTGCGGCTACCCGGCCAAGGTGCTCTCCCTGATGGACGAGCTGACCCTCACCCTGCCGCGCAGGATCCGCGACGAGACCAGGCGGGCCGTCGAGGAGGCCGGCGGCACCTGGCCCGGCCACCCCGCGGACGGAGTCATCGACCGGATGGTCGACGAGTTCGGCCGGCCGGGACGCAGCGGCGGCGCCGGCTTCTACGAGTACGACGAGAACGGTGCCCGCACCCGCCTGTGGCCCGGACTGCGCGAGCACTTCACCAAGCCGGACACGGACGTCCCGTTCACCGACATGAAGGAGCGGATGCTCTTCTCCGAGGCGCTGGACAGCGTCCGCTGCCTGGAGGAGAACGTCCTGATCACCGTCGCCGACGCCAACATCGGCTCCATCATGGGCATCGGCTTCCCGCCGTGGACCGGCGGCGTGCTCCAGTACATCAACGGGTACGAGGGCGGCCTGCCCGGCTTCGTGGCCCGCGCCCGGGAGCTCGCCGAGCGGTACGGCGACCGCTTCCTGCCGCCCGCGCTGCTGGTGGAGAAGGCCGAGAAGGGCGAGACCTTCCACGACTGACGGCGGCCCCGGCCCCCGCGGGCCGCGTTCACCGCGCAGTGAACGCGGCCCGCAGCTCCTCCTTCAGCGACCGCTGGAACGCGGTCACCAGCGCCTGGAGCACCATCGGCTGCATATGGGCCGAGAGCGACTTCATCGCCGCCACGTGCTCCGGGTCCGACTCCCGCTCCCGGTACGGACCCCACACCTCGTCCCGGAACAGCCGGGTCAGCTCCTGCGCCGCGGACCGGGAGTGCTCCAGCAGCACCGTGCGGGCCGCCAGGATCGTCTCGTGCGCGATCGGCACACCCAGCAGCTCGACCCCCAGCCGCAGCAGCCCCGGATCCACCCGGTAGCTCCCGTCGACCGGCTCCGCGCGCTCCAGCACCCCCAGGGCCGCCAGCCGGGCGATGTCCTGCTCGGACAGCGCCCGGCCCGCCCGCCGCTCCAGCTCCGCCCGGGTCGCGTCCTCCGCGGAGTCCGGCGCCCAGGAGGCCACCACGGCCCGGTGGATCGCCAGGTCCTGGGCGCTGAGGTCGGGCGGCAGCTGCTCCAGGTAACGCTCGATGGCGGCCAGCGTCATGCCCTGGTGCTGGAGCTCCTCGATGAGCGCCAGCCGGGAGAGGTGGTCGGGGCCGTACCGCCCCACCCGGCGCGGGCCGATGACCGGGGGCGGCAGCAGCCCCCGGGTGCTGTAGAAACGCACCGTACGCACGGTCACCCCGGCGCGCGCCGCCAGCTCGTCGACGGTGAGCGTGGGCTCGTCGGCCCCGGTCGCCATATCTGCTCCTCGTGTCGGGCCGTGAGGACGGACCGCCGTGTGCGGCGTCCGCCCGACGCAACAGTATTGCTGTCTCACCAATGATGTGAAAGTGCCCGACTGTCAGAGGCGCCGCGTAGGGTCTGCCCACATGTCAGGAATCACGTACATCCAGGGGGACGCGACCGCGCCCCAGGGCAAGGGCGTCAAGCTGATCGCCCATGTCTGCAACGACCTCGGCGGCTGGGGCAAGGGGTTCGTCCTCGCCCTCTCCCGCCGCTGGCCCGAGCCCGAGGCGGCCTACCGCCGCTGGCACCGCGAGCGCGCGGACAACGACTTCGGCCTCGGCGCGGCACAGTTCGTGCAGGTGCGGCCGGACATCTGGGTGGCGAACATGGTGGGCCAGCGAGGCATCCGCAGGGGCAGCAACGGCGTCCCGGTGCGCTACGAGGCGATCGACACGGCGCTCGGCGCGGTCGCCGACCGGGCCGAGGAGCTGGGGGCCTCCGTCCACATGCCGCGGATCGGCTGCGGCCTCGCGGGCGGGAAGTGGTCCCGGATCGAGCCGCTGATCCAGGAGCGGCTGACCGGCCGGGGCGTGGAGGTCACGGTCTACGACTTCGACTGAGGCCCACCGGGCGGCCCCGACCTGCGCAAACCGGCCGGATAACCTGCTTTTGGTCGACGCGGCGGCAGAAAGCGGGGTGGGTCCGGTGGCGGGTGCCGGGGCAGGGCGCGAGGGGGCGGAAGAGCACGAGGAGCCCGAGGACCGGAGGGAGCCCGGAAGACCCGGCGGGGCCGCGCGCCCCGGGGCCGCCGCGCCGGGCGGTCCGGCCGACGCGGCCCTGCTCACCATGGTCGGGCTCGCACCGGACGAGGACGCGCTCTACCGCCGGCTGGTGGACCGGCCCGACAGCGAACCGGAGGCACTCACCGGCCCGTTGGACGGCGCGGCGGTGACCCGTGTCCTCGATTCGCTCGTCGACCGCGGCCTCGCCAGCGCCGCCCGGCCGGACGCCGAGGGCGTCGTACGCTACCGGGCCGCCTCGCCGCTCCTCGCGCTCGGCCCGCTCCTGGAATCCCGCCGCTCCGCGCTCCACCGGGTCGAATCGCTCGTCGGTGACCTCGCCGAACGCCACCGCTCCGCCCAGACGCACGCCTCGGGAGCACCGGTGGAGGTGCTGTCCGGCCCGGCCGCCATCCGGCGGCGGCTGCTGAGCATGCAGCGCCAGGCCAGGATCGAGGTCTGCACCCTGGTGCCGACCCGGCGGGTGCCCGCGGTGCTCAGCTTTGAGGACAACCACGACGAGGTGGACGCCGAGATGGCGCGCCGCGGGGTCAGCGTGCGCAGTGTCGTCGAACGCGAATGGCTGGAGCATCCGCGGACCGCCGCCCTGCTCGCCTCCTGCGTCGCCCAGGGCCAGCACATCTCCGTCACGGACAAGCTGCCGATCAAGCTGGCCATCGTGGACCGCCGGATCGCGCTGCTGCCGCTGGACCCGGAGCGCGAGACGGAGCCGGTGGCCCTGGTCGTGCACCGTACCGGGCTGCTCACGGCGCTCGTCTCGCTCTTCGAGGAGCACTTCGCCAAGGGCTGGCGGCTGAGCGCCTTCGGCACGGAGGAGGAGCCGGGGGCCCGGATCGCCGCCGTCGACCGGCAGATCGTGGCCCTTCTCCACGTCGGGCTGACCGACGCGGCGATAGCCCGTCAGCTCGGCATGGGCCACCGCACCGTCCAGCGGCGGCTGCACACGCTGATGGACGAGGTGGGTGCGGCGACCCGCTTCCAGCTCGGCTGGTACGCGGCCCGCGCGGGCTGGCTGCCGGACGCCGCGGACAACCCCGCTGACCCCGGCCGCGGCTGAGGCGTAATTACGCCACGGCGCTTTCGCGCCAGCGTCATCCCTTGTTCACCCGCGCCCGCATGGCGAACGATCAGCACGTCAAGCGCCGGATGCCCGTACGGATCAGGCGCAGGTGTGCGATGGGGAGGTCCTGTGAGACGAACGAACGTGCTGCGGCTGCTGGCGACCGGGGTGGTCGCCGCCGCGACCGGCGCGTCACTGCTGGCCGCGCCGGCCTGGGCGGACGACACCGCTCCGGAGCGGACGCCCGATCCGGTGCGGGTCGCGCCGGCGATGACACAGGGTCTGGACAAGTCCGCCCGCGAGGGCACCCCGGCCGACGCCGCCCGCGCCCACATCAAGGCCCACCGGGACACCTACAAGGTCCCCGTCTCCGACCTGAGCACGGTCAGGACGACCAAGGACGGCAACCAGTCCTCGGTGCGCTTCCAGCAGAAGCACAACGGTGTCCCGGTCTTCGGCGCCGAGTACGCGGTGCAGACCCGGGCGGCCGACGGCGGCCAGCAGGTCACCTCCGCGACCGGCACCCTCTACACCGACCTCACGGTCTCCACCACGCCGACGGTGAGCGAGGCCACCGCGAAGCAGCGGATGTTCGCCCTGGACCGCGGCCTGTCCGGTGTGCGGGGCGCGAAGACCGAGGCGCACGGCCTGTCCGTACTGCCCGACGCCAAGGGCGGCCGGCTGGCCTGGCACTTCACCGTCACCGGCGGCAAGGCGAACGGCGCCCCGGTGCGCCAGGAGGTGTACATCGACGCCCGGGTCGGCGGCATCGCGCTCTCGTACAACAACGTCGACGCTGCCGACGCCTCGCCCGCGCAGGGCACCGGCGTCCGCGTCGACGGCACCGAGGCGAAGCTGGACGTCAACAAGGAGACGGACGGCTCGTACACCCTGGTCGACTCCACGCGCGCCATGTACCCGTCCACCGGCGGCCAGATCCGCACCTACGACGCGCAGCGCAAGCAGTACACGGACGTTGCGGGCGGCCCGGTTACCGACGACATCCCGCTGGCCACCTCGGCGGGCGACCGCTTCGACGGCGCCAACACCACCTCCGGAGCGGTCGACGCCCACCTGAACGCGGCGAAGGTCTACGAGTACTACAAGAACCAGATCGGCCGCGACGGCGTCGACGGCAAGGGCGGCACGATCTACTCCGTCGTCAACGTCGCCTCCAACGGCAAGGACTACGCCAACGCCTTCTGGGACGGCTCCAAGATGGTCTACGGCCACATGAACGGGGTACCGCTCTCCGTCGGCCTGGACGTCGTCGGCCACGAGATGACGCACGGCGTCACCGAGCACTCCGCGGGTCTCGTCTACCTCAACCAGTCCGGCGCGCTCAACGAGGCGATATCCGACTACTTCGGCAACGCCATGGAGACCGCCGACAAGGGCGTCGCGATGAGCGACCCCACGTCCGGCCTCATCGGCGAGTACCTCTGCAACGGCACCAAGCCGCTGGAGGAGTGCGCCCTGCGCGACCTGAACGACGGGCGCAGCGCGCAGCAGGACTACCAGCCCATCCCGCTCGACATCGACAACGGCGGGGTGCACCACAACTCCACCATCGTCGGCGGCGCGCTGTGGGACATGCGCAAGAACATCGACAGCAAGCTCGCCGACCGGATCATCTACCGGTCCGCGCAGAACTACCTCACCCCGCTGTCCGGCTTCACCGACATGCGCAACGCGGTCACCCTGGCCGCCAAGTCGCTGAACGTCTCCAAGACCGATCTCGCCGCCATCGACAAGGCCTTCGACACCCACGGCATCGAGGCGGGCTGGGAGCAGAAGGGCGGCACGCACGACGGCACCACCATCGGCGCCGACGTCCTGCCCGCCTACGAGGTCTACAGCGGCGTCGACGAGCAGGCCGCGCAGATCAACGGCGACGTCTACGCGATCAGCCACGGCGACGCCATCGCCTGGGACCAGGGCAGCGCCGCCTTCGGGATCACCGTGGGCCGCTTCGGCAAGAAGCCGACGCACGAGCTGGCCCAGAAGGACGCGTACCTGCTCGACCCCTCGCTCGACGACGACCGCATCGTCTTCACCCGGATCGCCGGTGACTCCATCGGCGTCTACCAGACCGGTCCCAAGGGCCAGGGCGCGATCAAGAAGGTCGTCGACCGCCCCGACGCCGACGAGACCGAGCCGGTGACCGACAACGGCGCGCTCGCCTACATCAGCACCACCGCCGACGGCGAGCAGGACGTCATGCTCCGCAAGGCGGACGGCACCACGGTCAACGTGACCCCCGAGGCGGGCTCCCGCGCGAGCCACCTCGCGATGAAGAACGGGCGGATCGCCTGGGCGGGCGGCGACGGCACGTACGTGTACGTCCACGACGTCAAGACGGGCACCACGCAGACCAAGCGCATCACCGGGTTCCTCTTCGACTACGTCTCGGACATCCAGCTCACCTCGGACCGGGTCTTCTGGCGCGAGACCGGCGGCTTCCTGATCCCCAGCACGGGCTTCCTGTCGGCCCCGCTCGACGACCTGTCCAAGGCCGCCAAGCTGCGCTACCCGTCGAGCGTCTTCCTCGCCCAGTTCTCCGTCACCGACGAGTACTTCGCCTACTCCACGTTCGACCTGTGGGGCGCGCTCGGTTCCTGGAGCGGGCCGGGCAAGGCGAAGGTCGCCAGGACCGCCGACGTGGTCGCCGGTCTCGACACGTACACCCGGGTCTCCTGCTCCTCCGGCGCCCAGCTGGCCCCGTCGCTCGGTGACGGCCAGCGCATCGCCTGGCTGGACACCACCGCGGCCGCCACCGATGTGGTGACCCGCGCAACCTTCGCCGGGACCTGCGAGTAGCGGTCCGGCACCACCGCACCGAAGGCAGGGGCGTCCACCGGGTACCCGGGGGGCGCCCCTGCCTCTTGTGCGACGGGGGCTCAGGCGGAGGCCCGGCGCACCAGCTCCGTCGGGGTGACCACGGCCAGCGGCTCCTCGGGGCCGCCGCTTCCGGAGAGCAGGTCCATCAGCATCCGCACCATCAACCGGCCCATGCCCTCGACATCCTGACGGACCGTCGTCAGCGGGGGATCGGTGGCCTCGGCTATCGACCCCATGTCGTCGAAGCCGACCAGCGCCACCTCGTCCGGCACCCCGCGCCCCCGCTCGCGCAGCACCCGCAGCGCGCCGGAGGCCATCAGGTCGTTGGCGGCGAAGACCGCGTCCAGGCCGGGGGCGCGGCCGAGCAGCTCCGCCATCGCCCGCGCCCCTCCCTCCGCGGTGAAGTCGCCGTCCGCGGTCAGGGCCGGGTCCGCGTCGGGCAGTACATCGCGGTAGCCGTCGATCCGGTCGAGCGCCGAGGTCTGGTCGCGCGGCCCGGCGATGTGCGCGATCCGGCGCCGGCCGAGGGAGACCAGATGGCGCACGGCCGCCGCCGCGCCGCCGCGGTTGTCGCAGTCCACGTAGGGCACGGCCGGTCCTGGGGTCTCGCCGGGGCGGCCCGGCCGGCCGCCGTAGACCACGGGTACCCGGAACCGGCGGATGACCGAGGGCAGTCCGCCGTCGGTGTGCAGGGAGAAGGCCAGCACCCCGTCCACATGGCCACCGGCCAGATAGCGGGCGACCCGGTCGAAATCGCCCCGGCCCTCCACCAGTAGCAGCACCAACTGTGAGTCGTACACTGCCAGTTCGCGGCCTATGCCGCGGATCTGCCGGGAGAAGAACGGGTCGGAGAAGATCCGGGACTCCGGCTCGTCGACGATCACGGCGACCGCGCCGTTGCGCCGGGTGACCAGGGTCCGGGCGGCGTGGTTGGGAACGTAGCCCAGTTCCTCGACGGCCTTGCGTACCTGCTCCGCCAGCGCCTTGCGCACCCCCGCCCCGCCGTTCACCACCCGGGAGACGGTCGCCCGCGAGACCCCCGCGCGAGCGGCCACCGCCTCCAGGGTGGGGCGGGACTCGGAAGCGGAATCGCGGGACGGACCGGGCAAGGGGCGCTCCTCGGACACACGGCATCGGACCGGTCCTGCCGCACCGGCGCCGTCAGCCTAACCGGCACCGCCGCCCGTCCACCGGAC
>NZ_JBHJQP010000155.1:0-19962 GCF_042262625.1 Streptomyces sp. NPDC056347
CAGGTCGGGTGCCCGGCCGCTCAGCTGCTCAGCTCGAACTCCGCCCGGATGCGCTTGCCCACCGGCACGCGCTCGGCGGTCAGCCGGTCGCACAACGCCACCACGATCTCCATGCCGTGGCCGCCGGGGCGCGCCGGATCGGGGGAGTAGAACAGCGGAAGGGCGGTGCTGGAGTCGTACACCGTCACGCTGACGCGCTCCGCGGTGCCCTCCAGCTCCAGCAGGTAGGGGCCCTGGCTGTAGCGGTCGGCGTTGGTGACCAGCTCGCTCACCGCCAGCAGCAGATCGCCGCGGGTGCGCTCGCCGAGGACCGCGAGCCATTCGGCGGCCAGCCGGACCAGGAAACGGTCGGCCAGCGCGCGGGCCTGCGCGATGCAGCCGGGCTCGCCGTCGAACACCTCGGCGCTGTGCAGAACCTCCGAGGACCGGTCCGGGCAGGGCCCGTCGGCCGACCGAGAGGTGACCTGTTCGTTCATGTGCTCCAGCCAGGGCGACGCAGGGGTGTTCGGTGACAGCTTCTCGGGGTCCGCCTACCCGCGAACAACGGTCCCACTCCGGCGGAAACCCGGCAGTTCCCGGCCACCACCGGACCGGTCGGTCATGACGCCGCTGCGAACGGTACCGCCCCCGGTCACCGTACGGTCCCGCGACGTCACGCGAACGGAGCAGCATCAGGTGCATGGCAGACTTGACCGGGGCGTTTCGGCCCGGCAGAAGCAGGCACGGCGGTCGGCGCCGCAAGAGACGGACGGCAGAGGAACGGCGATGACGGTGACAGAGGACAGCCAGGAGCTCGCTCCCGGTACGGAGGAGTTCGGCCCCGGGATCGACCCGGAGCGGCTGGCCGTCTGCCTGAGCGTGCTCGACGAGCTGGACAGGATCGAGGTCGACCACCCCGACGCCATTGCCGTGCGCCGCGCCACCGCCGGGATCTACCGCACGGTGAAGCAGCGCCGCCGCCAGGAGCGCCGCGCCGCCAAGACCGCCCACGACAAGGCGGTCACCGAGGCCACCGCGACCGGCTCGGCCGACCGGATCGACGACGAGACCCAGGGCGTCCTGCCGTCGTCCTCCACCCGGGGCGAGATCGCGGGCGTGCTCCAGCGGCCCCGGTCCTGCTACACCTGCAAGACCCGGTACGTCGAGGTGGACGCCTTCTACCACCAGCTCTGCCAGCCGTGCGCGGCGGAGAACCGGGCCCGCCGCGACGCCAGGACGGACCTCACGGGCAAGCGCGCCCTGCTGACCGGCGGCCGGGCGAAGATCGGCATGTACATCGCGCTTCGGCTGCTGCGCGACGGCGCCCACACCACCATCACCACCCGCTTCCCCAACGACGCGATCCGCCGCTTCAAGGCGATGCCGGACAGCGACGAGTGGATCCACCGGCTGAAGATCGTCGGCATCGACCTGCGCGACCCCGCCCAGGTCGTCGCGCTCGCCGACTCGGTGGCGGCCGAGGGGCCGCTGGACATCCTGATCAACAACGCGGCCCAGACGGTGCGCCGCTCCGCGAACGCGTACAGCGAGCTGGTCGGCGCCGAGTCCGCGCCGCTCCCGGCCGGTGAGCTGCCCGCCGCCGAGGTCATCGGCACCTTCGGCAGCGGCACCGTCGACCGGGTGGCCGCCCTGCCGTCCGCCCGCAAGGAGGGGCTGAGCGCGCAGGACGTCACCGAACTCGCCCTGGTCACCGGCTCCGCCTCGCTGGAGCGGATCGCCGCCGGGACGGCGATCGACGCGGGCGGGCTCGTCCCCGACCTGCACGACACGAACAGCTGGGTCCAGACGGTCGACGAGGTCGGGCCGATCGAGCTGCTGGAGGTCCAGCTCTGCAACTCGACGGCCCCGTTCATCCTGATCAGCCGGCTCCGCCCGGCCATGGCGGCGACCGCGGCCAAGCGGGCCTACGTGGTCAACGTCTCCGCGATGGAGGGCGTGTTCGGCCGCGGCTACAAGGGCGCCGGTCACCCGCACACCAACATGGCCAAGGCCGCGCTCAACATGCTCACCCGCACCAGCGCCCAGGAGATGTTCCAGAACGACGGCATCCTGATGACCGCCGTCGACACCGGCTGGATCACCGACGAACGCCCGCACCCCGACAAGATCCGGCTGGCGGAGGAGGGTTTCCACGCCCCGCTCGACCTGGTCGACGGCGCCGCCCGCGTCTACGACCCGATCGTGCGCGGCGAGGCGGGCGAGGACCTGTACGGCTGCTTCCTCAAGGACTACGCCCCCGCCAACTGGTAGCCCCGCCCGGAGCCGCCGCGCCCCGTGTCCCGTGGTGGCCACGTGGCGCCGCGGCTCCTTCGGGGCGACCGGGCCCGGACGGATCCGGTGCCGCCGGCCGGGTCCCGGGGAGAGCGTCGACGCGGAACGTGCGGCGCCGCCCGGTCCGGCGGAAGACCGGCAGCTCGGGGAACAGCCGGCCCGGACGCACGGGGCGCGCTGCCATGCTGTCCGTCACGGTCCCTTCCCGGACCGTGATCGCGGACGGGTCTTTTCCGCATGAGGTGGCCGAAAGTGACCTACTGCACACGTTCCATCGAGCGCAACAGCGCTCATTTGGTTACT
The DNA here is from genome assembly GCF_042262625.1 of Streptomyces sp. NPDC056347. Taxonomy (NCBI): domain Bacteria; kingdom Bacillati; phylum Actinomycetota; class Actinomycetes; order Kitasatosporales; family Streptomycetaceae; genus Streptomyces; species Streptomyces sp. NPDC056347. The sequence continues at coordinate 2,575 of NZ_JBHJQP010000155.1, forward strand.
CTGATGTGAACGGACGCCATCGAGAAGTCCACAAACCCTCCTCGACCGTCCTGGGGCAGACCTGTCAACCAGGTCGCCGTCCCGCCCCGTACCCGGCGCCACCGCGACCGAGCTGTTCTCTGCCCCCGCCCCGCACGGGCGGCCGATTCCGGCTGTGAGACCGGAGCTTCGGCGACGCCCGGGGCTATGCGACACAAAGGAGTGCGCGGTGACGACACCGGAACTGACGAAGCACGAGAAGCGCCCCGCCGAACGGCCCGCAGGCCGGGCCCGCGGGCCCGAGAAGCTCCGGAACATCGAGGTCTGGGCCAGGTCCGCCCCGATCCGGCTGGCCGGCTACGAGGACGACCTCGCCGAGCCGCACATCCTGCCCGGCATCGACTGACCTCGATTCACCCGTTCGGAACCATCGATTTTCGGCCCCGGTCCGCTCCGTGCGGACCGGGGCCTGTCGCGTCGCCCCGCACACCGCGCCGTCCCGCGCCGCGGACTTCAGTGGACCGCGTCCGCCAGGGCCGCCCCGGCGAAGGAAAGCCCCACGCCCGCGGCGACGGAGAGCGCAAGATACCCGGCGGCCAGCGCCGTCCGCCGGGCCGAGGCGAAGGTCAGCAGCTCGTAGGAGAAGGTCGACCAGGTCGACAGGGCCCCGCAGAAGCCGGTGGCGAGCAGCAGTTGGAGCCGGGGGCCGAGGTCCCCCTCGGTCACCGCCTCGGAGACGTACCCGAGGAACAGTGCCGCGCCCGCGTTCGCCGCGAACGTGCCCCACGGGAAGGCGGTGTGGAGGCGGAACTTCGCGTCCACACCGAGCAGATAGCGCAGCGGCGCACCGACCAGTCCGCCGACGAGTACCAGCAGCCAGTCGGTCATCGGGCCCGCTCGCCCGGGTCCGCGTACCCGTGTCCGAGGGCGAGGTGCGCGGCGAAGGCGCCCGCCGTCACCGCGGCCAGTGCCGCCACTACGGTCAGCAGCAGACAGCCGACCGCGAAACCCGTCCTGCCCTCCGTGAAGAGCTGCCGCACATTGTCCGTGTAGTGCGAGAACGTGGTGAACCCGCCGAGCACCCCGGTGCCCAGCAGCGGACTGATCAGTCGCGGCGCACCGGGGAAGCGCCGCTTCAAAGTCACCATCAGGATGCCCATGAGGAAGCAGCCCACTGCGTTGACGAGCAGAATCGTCCAGGGGAACGCCTCGGTCCCGGTCGGCCAGAGACGCTCGGCGCCGTAGCGGGCCAGCGCCCCGATGGCGCCGCCGAGCGCGACCGCCGCCACGACCGCGGGCTGCGCGCCGGGATGGTGGTCGGGATGCGTGTGATGGTGCAGCCGCATCTGCGGGGACATCCACCGAACCTAGCGAGCGGACCGGGACATCCTCGCGCTCCACGCCCAACGGCGCAGTTCCCGACCCCAACGGCCCAGTGGAACGCCGCACCGCGCGAAGAGTGCGGAGCCCTGTGCGTTGATGGCGACAGACCGCGAGCCCCCGTCCCGCTCCGTGACCGGACCTGGTCTCCCGCCGCCGGTCCGCTGTCCGCCGTCCGTTGGAGCTTGTCTTGTCCCTCGCCGAGCCGTCCGCCGTCCGTCGGCTGGAGAACCGGCAGCCGACCGCGTTCCTGCTGGCCACGATCCGCGGGGTCGGGCAGGTCGACCTCCAGCCGTGCCTGTGGACGGGGGCGTTCATCCTCGCCGCGCTCTGGGCGGCGGGCTGGCAGATCGGCCTCTTCGCCACCCTGGGTGCCGCGCTTTCGACCCTGACCGCCTACGTGTTCGGCGTCGACCGCCCCTCCATCGCCCTCGGCCTCCACGGATACTCCGGCTGTCTCACCGGCATCGCCCTGGTCACCTCGCTGGGGCACCACCCCGCCACCTACGTGCTCGCGGTGATCGGCTCGATCATGTGCACCATTTTGACGATGGCGCTGACGGTCCTGCTGAAGCCGTACGGACTGACCGCGCTCACCGCACCGTTCTGCCTGGTCTCCGGCGTCATGGTGCTCGGCGCGCCGTCCTTCGCCCGGATCTGGCACGGCGCCCCGAGGGAGGTGGCAAGCCCCACCAGCGGGTCGACCGCGATCACCTGGAGCGATCTGTGGCACGGCTTCTTCACCAACGTCTCGCAGATCTTCCTGGTAGACGCGTGGTACGTCGGGCTCATCATGCTCGTCGGACTGGCCTGCGCCGGAGTACGTGTGGTGCTCTTCGCGGCCGCGGGCAGCGTGGTCGGGATCGTCGCCGCCTGGGCACTGGGCGCCCCCACCGCACTGATCGCGAACGGGATCTACGGATACAACGCGGTGCTCGTCGGCATCGCGATCGGTGCCGTCTTCCTCGCCGGAACGGTGTGGAACGGGGCCTACGCCCTCCTCGGTGCCGCGGTCTCTACAGGCCTGACAGCCTCCTTGACCTCGCTCTTCAAACCGTTCGGCGGCCACACCTTCACCTGGCCGTTCATCCTCGTGACCTGGGTATTCATGGCGGCGGTCCCGCTGCTGCCCCGCTTCCGCAAGAGCGGCTGACAGCCCCGGCCCGGTCCCACCCTCCCGCACCCAAGAGAAGGTACTGACGATGAACCTCGCCCCCCGCGAGATCGACAAACTGCTGGTCTACGTCGTGGCCGACCTGGCCCGCAAGCGTCAGGGCCGCGGCCTCAAGCTCAACTACAGCGAGGCCGTGGCGCTGATCAGCGAGGCGATCCTGGAAGCGGCCCGCGACGGCAGGAGCGTCGCCGACTGCATGGAGCTCGGCCGCCATGTCGTCGGCGAGGACGACACCATGCCCGGCGTACGCGAGATGCTCGGCCTGCTCCAGATCGAGGCGTCGTTCGTGGACGGCACCAAGCTCGTCTCCTGCCACGACCCCATCGGTGGCTGAACCGGTGTCCGAGCACTGCCGGGTGATCGCCGTATGCGGCCACGAAGCCGCGTACGGCACCGCCCTGCACGACCTCGCGGACGCCGGGACGGTCGTCGTACGGGACGGGCGTGCCCTCTTCCGGACCGTCACCGCCCTCGCCCGTGAAGGCGAGGAGAGCTGTGCCGTGCCGATGACGCTCGGCCGTGACCCGGAACTCGTCGCGAACACCGCCCGCACTCTGTGCGCACTGCCCCCGGCCGCCCGCGCCCGGACCGTGCTGGCCGAGCCGTTCGGCACCTCGCAGCACCTGACCGCCTGGCTGCGCGCGGCGGCGGGCCGGGCGCCCGGTGCCGCCGCGCTGCTGGTCACCGCCCCGGCCGGGGACCCCTTCGAGGACGCCGAGCTGTACCGCGTCGCGAGCCTGGTCCGTCGCCACGGCAGCCACGATCTGGTCGAGGTCGCGTTCACCGGGGGCGACCCCGACCCGGCCGAGGGCGTCCGGCGCTGCCGACTGCTCGGCGCGCGGGAGGTGGTGCTGCTCCCCGCGGCCTTTGCCCGGCCCCGGCTCCCGGACGTACCCGGTACGCGGGTCGAGGACGGCGGTCCGCTCCTCTCCCCGGCCGCGCTGGCCCGGGTGCTCGCCGAGCGGGTGGCCGACGCCCGGCACCGGGGCGAGCGCGGCGACGACGGCATCGCGGCCGGGCTCGCCGCCGCCGACCACAACGGCCACGCCCACACGCACCCGCCGGGCGAGGGCCACTCCCACAGCCACACCCACCCCCACGGCCACGGCCCCGTGCACACGCATCCGCACCCGCGTGCCCACGGTGCGGGCCGAGTCATCAGGAGCACCGCATGACATCCCGTCAGAGGTACATCTACGGCAAGGAACCGATCGAGATCAACGCCGGCCGCCGCAGGGTGAAACTCACCGTGCGCAACACCGGGGACCGCGCGGTCCAGGTCGGCTCGCACTACCACTTCTTCGAGGTCAACTCGGCGCTGTCGTTCGACCGGCAGCAGGCGCTCGGAATGCACCTCGACATCCCCGCGGGCACCTCGGTGCGCATCGAGCCCGGCGGCACGCGCGAGGTGGAGCTGTGCGCGTACGCCGGAACGGGCCGGCTCGTCGGCTTCAGCGGGCTGTTCAACGGAAGCCTCGCCTCGCAGCCGGTGCGGATCGAGGCCGTCCGCAGGGCGATCGAGCTGGGCTTCGCCGGGGCCCAGGAGAAGGCCGGGGGCGGCAGGAACACCGGCGGCGGCAGAAACACCGGCGGCAACAAGAGCGCCAAGAGCACCAAGAGCACCAAGGCTTCGAAGGACGCCAAGGAAAAGAAGAAGGGTTCGCGCTGATGCCCATCCTGTCGCGCAAGCAGTACACCGACATGTTCGGCCCGACGGTCGGCGACCGCTTCCACCTCGCCGACACCAACCTTGTCGTCGAGGTCGAGAAGGACTACAGCGAGGGGCTGTACGGCGACGAGGTCGTCTACGGCGGCGGAAAGACCATGCGCGACGGCATGGCCGCCGACCCGCAGGCCACCGCCGCCCAGGGCGCGCTCGACACCGTCATCACCAACGTGGTGCTCATCGACCCCGTCGTCGGTGTCGTCAAGTGCGACATCGGCATCAAGGACGGCTTCATCGCCGCCATCGGCAAGTCCGGCAATCCGCAGACGCAGAACAACGTCCACCCGGACCTGGTCGTCGGACCCGGCACCGAGGCCATCGCCGGTGAACACCTCATCGCCACCGCGGGCGCCATCGACACCCATGTCCACCTGATCGCTCCGCAACAGGCCGAGCAGGCGCTCACCAACGGCATCACCACCCTCATCGGCGGCGGCACCGGCCCCTCCGACGGCACCAACGGCACCACCTGCACGCCCGGCCCCTTCAACATCGCCCGCTTCCTCCAGGCGGCCGAGGGCGTCCCCATCAACCTCGGCATCATGGGCAAGGGCAACGGCAGCCTCCCCGAGGCGCTGGAGGAGCAGGTCCGGGCCGGGGTCTGCGCGCTGAAGGTCCACGAGGACTGGGGCGCCACGCCCGCCGTGATCGACAACGCGCTCAAGGTCGCCGACCGGCACGACATCCAGGTGGCCATTCACACCGACAGCCTCAACGAGAGCGGATTCTTCGAGGACACCCGGTCCGCGATCGACGGCCGCACCATCCACACCTTCCACAGCGAGGGCGCAGGCGGCGGACACGCCCCGGACATCCTGCGGGTCGCCGGGGAACCCAACATCCTGCCGTCCTCCACCAACCCGACGCTCCCGTACACCAAGAACTCGGTGGACGAACTCCTTGACATGGTCATGGTCTGCCACCACCTGAGCCACGACATCCCCGAGGACGTGTCCTTCGCGGACAGCCGGGTCCGCGCCGAGACCATCGCCGCCGAGTCGGTCCTGCACGACCTCGGCGTGATCAGCATGATCTCGTCCGACTCGCAGGCCATGGGCCGGGTCGGCGAGTCCGTCACCCGCTGTTTCCAGATCGCCCATCACTGCAAGGACAAGCTCGGCACGCTGGAGGGCGACTCCGCCCGCAACGACAACCAGCGGGTGCTCCGCTATCTCGCGAAGGTCACCATCAACCCGGCCATCGCCACCGGGATCTCCGACCACGTGGGCTCGATCGAGAAGGGGAAGCTCGCCGACATCGTGCTCTGGCCCATGCACTCCTTCGGGGCCAAGCCGAAGATGATCATCAAGGGCGGCATCATCGCCTGGGCACAGATGGGCGATCCCAACGCCTCGCTGCCGACCCCGCAGCCGGTGATCTACCGGCCGATGTTCGGCCAGTACGGCAAGGCCCTGCCCACCACCCACGTCACCTTCATGTCCCAGGCCGGGATCGCCGCCGGGGTCCCGGCCGAACTGGGCCTGGAACGCAAGGTGCTGCCGGTCCGGCGCACCCGGACCATCGGCAAGCACAACATGGTCCGCAACGACGCGCTGCCCGACATCGAGGTGGACCCCGAGACGTTCAGGGTCACCCTCGACGGCAAGGTCGCCACCATCGACCCGGCCGAGGAACTTCCCCTCAACCACCTGTACTTCCTGGTCTAGGGCAGGAGGCCAGGACCGTGTACCGAGACGAGGAAGAGATCCGGGGCGGGGCAGTACCCGCCCCGGCGACGACCGCCGCCGGTCCGGCGTCCGAGACCGGCCCGACGGCCGCCGAACCGGCGCTCGGGCCGCTGCTGGTCGGTCTCCAGCTGACCGACTCGGCGTTCCCCAGCGGCTTCTACACGCTCTCGCACAGCCTGGAGGGCTTCGCACAGGCCGGGGCGGTCGACCGGCAGAGCCTTCCGGCGCTGCTGGCAGACCTGCTGCGGCACGGCGTCGGCCCGGCCGACGCCACCGCGCTCGCGCTCGCCCACCGGGCGACCCTGGCGGGCGACGCGGCGGCCGTCGTCCGGATCGACGAGCACCTGTTCGCGACCAAGCTCGGGCGCGAGATGCGCCAGGCGGCCACCCGGACCGGGCGGCAGCTCCTCGACCTCGCGGCCGAGGTGTTCGACCGTCCGGAGATCACCGCACACTTCGGCCGCGTGGTGCGCGGCGAGTCACCGGGCACCCAGGCGGTGGCCGCGGGGGTCATTCACGCGGCGGCCGGTGTCCCGGTCCGCCAGGCGGTCGCCGCCGACCTGTTCGCGTTCTGCGCGAGCTTCGCCGGCGCCGCGCTGCGGCTACGGCTCACCGACCACCGCGGGGCCCAGGTCCTGCTCCGGGGCGCCGCGCCCGTCATCGAGGAGACCGCCGAGGCGGCGCTGCGGCGGGAGCTCGCCGACGTGGGCGCCACCGTCTTCGCCTCGGACATCATGTCCGGCCGTCACGAACGCGCCGACGCACGGCTGTTCGCCAGTTGACCCCCGCACCAACCCCGACGATCCGAGGAAGAGGAACAGGGAACACCATGGACGACAACGTACTGCGGGTCGGCATCGGCGGACCGGTCGGCTCCGGCAAGACCGCGCTCATCGAGGCGCTGGTCCCGCTGCTCATCGCAGGCGGCCACCGCCCGAGCGTCATCACCAACGACATCTACACCCAGGAGGACGCCCAGCACATCCGCCGCACCCTCGCCGGGGTCCTCGAACCGGAGCGCGTCGTCGGCGTGGAGACGGGGGCCTGCCCGCACACCGCCGTCCGCGACGACCCCACGATGAACCTGGCGGCCGGGGCCGAGATGCTGGAACGCTTCCCGGACACCGACACCCTGCTCTACGAGTCGGGCGGCGACAATCTCACGCTCACCTTCAGCCCGGCCCTGGTCGACCTCTTCATCTTCGTCCTGGACACCGCCGAGGGCGAGAAGATGCCCCGCAAGCGCGGGCCGGGCATCACCGAGTCCGACCTGCTCGTCATCAACAAGATCGACATCGCGAAGTACGTGCGCACCGACATCGGCGTCATGGAGTCCGACGCCCACCGGGTGCGCGGGGACCGGCCGGTCGTCCTCACCGACTGTCTCACCGGCACCGGTGTCGAGGACGTCATGGGCTATCTCGCCTCGCGCCGCAAGGCGCTGATCTGAGATGCGGCCCGCCCCGTCACCGCCCCGGCCGGAGCGGCTCGCCCCCGGCCACTACACCGCGGACCGCCTCCCCCCGCAGGTGGCGGAACTGGCGTCCGTGCCCGACACACTGGGGCCCGGCTCCCCGGCCAAGGTCGGCATCCTCGACCTGGCCTTCGCGGTACGGGGCGGGCGCACCGAACTCGTGGAGCGCTACCAGAAGACGCCGCTCCAGATCATGCGGCCGCTGTGGATCGACCCGGCGATGCCCGGCATGGCCTACGTCTACCTGATGGCGACCGGCGGAGGCATCGCCCAGGCCGACCGCTACCGCATGGACTTCCGCTGCGGCCCCGGTACCCAGGTCCATCTGACCACCCAGGCGGCGACCAAGATCTTCCGGATGGAGCACGACTACGCCAGCCAGCTCGTGCACCTCACGGTCCAGGACGGCGCCTACGTGGAGTACCTGCCCGACCCGCTGATCCCGTTCCGGGACGCCCGCTTCTACCAGCGCACCGAGGTCACGGCCGCGCCCGGCGCCACCGTGCTCCTCGGCGAGACGCTGACGGCCGGCCGGCTCGCCCGGGGCGAGCGCCATGCGTACCGGACGCTCGCCACCGATCTGCGGATCGCCCGCCCCGACGGCACCCTCCTCGCCCTCGACACCCTGCGCCTGACGCCGGGCGGGGCGGACGGCGGCGTCCTCGGCCCCGGAGTGTTCGCCGGGCACGACCACGTCGCCTCGCTCTTCGTCCTCACCGACCGCGTCCCGGCCGGCGAGCTGGCCGACACCCTGCACACCGCGCTCGCCGGGCTGGAGGTCCTGTACGGGGTCAGCGTGCTGCCCCGGGACTGCGGCGCCTGGCTGCGGCTGCTGGACGACAGCCCCGTACGGGTCGCCGCCGCGCACACCGCCGCCTGGGACGCCGTACGGCGGCGGCTCACCGGCCATCCCGCCCCCGCCCCGCGCAAAGCCTGACACCCCACCACGACGAGGTATCCGCCGATGAACTTCGCTCCCGCGCCGATGCCACCGGCGTACGACTCCGGTGACACCGCCTGGCTGCTCGCCTCCACCGCCATGGTGCTGCTGATGACGCCGGGACTGGCGTTCTTCTACGGCGGCATGGTGCGCACCCAGCACATCCTGATGATGATCAAGATGAGCTTCGCCGCGCTCGCCTTCGGCACCCTCGTCTGGTGGGCGATCGGCTACTCGCTGGCCTTCGGGCCGGACGTCGGCGGCACCGGACTCATCGGCAACCTCGACCACGTGTTCATGCACGACATCGGGCTGACCACCCTCACCGGCCACATCCCCACCTACGTCTACAGCACCTTCCAGATGGGCTTCGCGATCATCACGGTCGCCCTGATCAGCGGCTCCATCGCGGACCGTGCCACGATGCGGGGCTGGCTCGTCTTCGTCCCGCTGTGGCTGCTCGTCGTCTACGTCCCCCTCGCACACTGGGTGTTCGACCAGGACGGCTGGATCGTCAAGCACCTCGGGGCGCTGGACTTCGCGGGCGGGCTGCCGGTGGAACTCAACTCCGGGGTCTCCGGACTGGCCGTCGCGCTGGTGCTACGGGCTCCACGGGACTTCGCCCGCCGTGAGGAGCGCCCCAACAACATCCCGCTGGTGGTGATCGGTGTGGGGCTGCTGTGGTTCGGCTGGTTCGGCTTCAACTCCGGCTCGGCGCTCTCCACCCAGGGCGCCGCCAGTGCCGCGTTCCTCAACACCCAGCTGGGCGCCGCGGGCGCCATGGTCACCTGGCCGCTGGTGGAGAAGTGGCGCACCGGCACCGTCACCACCATGGGCGTGGTCTCCTCCGCCGTCGCGGGCATGGTCGCCATCACCCCCGCCTGCGGCGAGGTCAGTCCCCTGGGCGCGGTCGTCACCGGACTGGTGGTCGGCGCGGTCTGCGCCTTCGCGATCACGCTCAAGTACCGGTTCGCCGTGGACGACACGCTGGACGTGGTGGGGGTGCACGGGGTCGGCGGACTGGTCGGGCTGATCATGGTCGGTCTGTTCGCCACCGCGCGGATCAGCGGCAAGAAGGGGCTGTTCTACGGCGGCGGATGGGGGCTGCTGGGCAAACAGCTCCTCGCCGTCGTCTGTGTGATCGCCTTCTCCTTCCTGCTCACCTGGATCATCGCGAAACTGGTCGACGTGGCCGTCGGGTTCCGGGCGGAGGACGAGTACGAGAAGGTCCCCGGCACGGAACGCGAGCGCGCCTACGACTTCCAGACGGCGGAGCGCCTCGGCGCCCTGGTCTCCGGCAGGAAGGTGACCAGCGACGACGAACTCGTCAAGCAGATCACCCGGCTGCTGCGGGCCCGGGAGGAGTCCAAGTGACCCGTGCCCGGCCGCTCAGGACCGTCGCGCCGGTCCGGTCCGGGACGGGCCGAGCGAGACCGGCGGCATGAAGTCGCGTACGTAGGTCCGGTGCCACCAGCGTCCGGTGGCCCGCAGCTCGCGCCAGGTGGTGTACCGGTAGTGGAACACCCGGGCGCGGACGTGCGCCGGCGGGGCGTCGGGGAACGGGTTGTGGCGCAGCAGCCGCAGGGTGTCCCGGTCGTTCTCCAGCAGCCGCTCCACGAACGGGCCGAACCAGGGCCGGGCGTACGCGGGGGAGAGCGCCGCGAACCACATCAGCCAGTCCAGCCGCAGATGGTACGGGGCGAACTGGCGGGGCAGCCGGGACGGGTCGCCGGGTTTGCCGCGGAAGCCGTACTCCCGCCAGCGCGTGTCCTCGTGGAGCACCCGCTCGTCCGTGCCCTCCACCACCACCTCCAGTCGGACCCGGCTGATGCTGCCGAACGCGCCGTACGTGTTGACCAGGTGCAGCGGGTCGAACGAGCGGTTCATCACCTGACGGCGGGAGACCAGATTGCGCGCCGGACGGTAGCTGAGGTACACCACCAGGGCGCTGACCGCCAGCACCACCACCTCGTACCAGAGCGGCGGCGCGGTCTGGGCGGGCGGTTCGGCGAACACGGACCAGTCGACGGCGGACAGTGCCAGCGTGATCGTCAGCCAGTTCAGCCAGGCGAAGTTGCCCGAGAGGACGAGCCACAGCTGGGTGATCACCATCAGCCCCGCCGCCGCGCTCGCCACCGGCTGCGGGGTGAACAGCAGCACCGGCACCAGGAGCTGGGTGACATGGTTGGCCGCGACCTCGGCCCGGTGCAGCGGCCGGGGCAGCCGGTGGAAGAACCAGCTCAGCGGCCCCGGCATCGGCTGGGTCTCGTGGTGGAAGTACAGACAGGTCAGCTCACGCCAGCAGGCATCGCCGCGGATCTTGATCAGTCCGGCACCGAACTCGACCCGGAACAGCACCCAGCGAAGCAGCCACAGCACCAGCACCGGCGGGGCGGTGTGCCCGTTGCCGAGGAAGACGGCGAGGAAGCCGGTCTCCAGCAGCAGTGACTCCCAGCCGAAGCCGTACCAGGTCTGGCCCACCTGGACGATCGACAGATACAGCGCCCAGGGCAGCGCCCAGAGCACCATCGCCGCCCAGAGCGGGAGGTACGCGTCGGCGCCGACGAGCAGCGCCACGGCGAGCGCGCAGCCGGTCCAGGCGGTCACGGCGAAGAAGCGGTCGCTGTAGTGCAGCCGGAAGAGGCCGGGGGCGCCGCGCCAGTCGGTGCGCCGCAGGAATTCCGGCACCGGGAGCATGCCGCGCTCGCCGATCAGCGCCCTGAACTGGAGCGCGGCGGCCAGGAAGGCGACCAGGTACACGGCGGCCAGCGCCCGCTGGAAGACCAGCCGGCTGAGCCAGTACCCGTCCGCGGTGAACCACTCCATCGCCTCCAGTATCGGTCATGCGCGGCTCCGGGCGACGATCCGGCGCAGCGTGGCCCCGAGGCGGCGGGCGTACCAGCGCTGGAGAACCGGTACGAGCGGGCCCGCGAGCCGGGCGTACCAGGCGACCGGGCGGCTGAACGCGGTGACGGTGAACCACACCGTCCCGTCGTCCGCCAGCTCCGCGACGAAGGACTCCTCGCCGCACTCGGGGTGACCGGGAGCCGTCCCGTACGCGAAGCCGACGCGGTCGGGTTCGTACGCGGTCCAGACGACCCGGCAGGGCGCGGTGAAGCGGAACGGGCCCAGTCCGAGAGAGACGGTGAGGGTGACTCCGGCCTCGGCGCGGTCCGCCGCGGCGACGAGGCGCGCCCCGGAGGTGCGGTGCATGCGCCAGCCGGTGATCGCGGCGCCCGCGGCTTCCAGGTCGGCCCGGCCGCGGCCGATCCGGTTCCGGTGGTGGAGGTGGTTGTACCCGTCGGGCAGCGGGCGGAGCCGGGTGGCCCCGGTCTCCGGGTAGGTGACTGCGTTCACGCGGTCCGTCCTTCGAGGTGGGTGTCGTGCCGGGGAGCGACCGGCCCCGATCGGCCGGGTGCCTGCTGGAGCCTCCGCCAGGCGAGCAGCGAGCAGAGCGCGAAGCCCAGCGCGTTGCCCAGGCCGTGGGTGGCGGCCATCCAGCCCAGCGTGGGGTGGGGGATTCCGGTGGCCTCGCCGAGCGCCCAGCTCAGCGCGAGGACCATGGTGACGGCGAGCACGCCCGAGGAGACCGCGAGCAGCAGCCGGGTGGTCCGCTCCCGGCCGCGGCCGCGGACCGAACGCCAGGTGAGCAGGGCGACCGTCCACATGCCGGCGGTCAGCACGACCGCGCCGGCCAGCTCCGCCCGGTCCCCGATGAAGTAGCCGGCCAGCACGAGCAGGGTGCCCAGCGGCACGCTCAGCGCGGCGAACCGGCCCGCCCGGGTGTCGGCGACCCGGCAGACGAGTCCGGAGACCAGCGCGGCGGCGAAGCCCGCGAAGTGGAAGTGCGGCACGGTCAGCGCGAGGATGCCGAGGCCGAAGCCGAAGAGTGCGTGCCCGGCGCGTTCGGCGACCAGCGCGGTGGCCGCGACCGACGGCATGACGAGGGCGGTGAGCAGCGCGATCTCGGCCGGTGCCCGGCAGGCCCGGGGCTCGCGGAGCAGCCGCAGCGGCGCGTGCAGCGCGAGCACTGCCGTCCCGAGGGCGTAGACGGTGGCGAGCGAGACGGCCGCCGTGCCGCGCGGCAGCCAGAGCGCGAGGGCGCCGGGCACGGCGAACAGCGGCCACAGGCGGCTCATCCGCTCCAGTCCGGGCTCCCCCGTCAGCCGCAGCCCCGCCGGGACCACCACCAGCATGCCCAGCATCACGATCGCGTTGACCAACGACGACATCACGGCACCACGCCCCCTCGACTTGAACGCGTTCAAGTTCGTGCGGTGGTGACTCTACGACTTCTTTTGAACGCGTTCAAGAAGAGGGTGGGCAGGGCGTCGGGAGACGGACCCGCCCCGGTTCAGAGGACTCCGCGGCGCCACTCCCGGATCAGCAGCCGGCCCAGGTACACCCCGCCGACGGCCATCGTGTAGACGCCGACCGGCAGATTGTCGAAGAACGTCAGCTGCTGGGCGCACAGGTCGGCCAGGACCAGCAGCAGCGCGCCGGTCAGCGCCGACAGCGCCAGGTGCGGGCCGGCCAGCCGGGTGAGCCGCCGGGCGATCTGCGGAGCCGTCAGCGCGACGAACGCGATCGGCCCGGCCACGCTCACCGCACCGGCCGACAGCACGATCGCCAGGACCACGGCGACGGTCTTCGTGCTGCGCGGCCGCGCACCGAGCGCGTCCGCGATGTCGTCGCCCATCTCCCCGATGTCCAGCCGCCGCGACAGCAGCGCGGCCGGCGGGGCGACGGCGAACAGCACCAGCCAGATGGTGGTGGCGTCCGTCCAGGACCGCGCGGACAGGCTGCCGTTGACGTACGCGGTCAGGACGGCGGCCCGGTCCCGTTCCATCGCGTACACGACGTACTGGGTGATCGCGGTGCCGATCGCTGCCACCCCGATGCCCGCGATCACCAGCCGGGCCGGATTGCGGAAACCCGTCCCGGTCGACACGTACACCAGGACCATGGCCGCGGCCGCGCCGAACAGCGCACCCATCGCCACCGGAACGGTGCCCGGGAACAGCAGCGCGGCGATCGCGGCGCCCGCGCCGGCACCGGAGGCCAGGCCGATCACATCGGGACTGCCCAGCGGATTGCGGGTGACCGACTGGAACAGCGCCCCGGAGAGCCCGAGCGCCGCACCGGTCCCCACGGCGACCGTCAGCCGGGGCCCGCGCAGCCGGTCCAGGACGAAGGCGTCCTTGCCCTCGGCCCCGCCGGCCAGCGCCCCGGGCAGATCGGCGAGCGCGATGCCGAGCCGCCCGAGCGACAGTGTGGCCACGGCCCCCGCCGCCAGCAGCGTCAGCAGCACCAGCGCCGTCAGCACCGAAACCCGCCGGACCGGCAGAGCCACCCGCCGTCCGGCCCTCAGCACCTTCCGCGGCGATACGGTGCGGACCGTGTCCTGACGTATCGTCATGCGTTGTTCCTCATTCTGCGTACGGCGACGAGCAGCGCGGGCGCCCCGAGGAACGCGGTCACCACGCCGACCATCAGCTCCTGCGGGCGCATCACCACCCGGCCCACGACATCCGCCAGGAGCAGCAGCGCCGGGCCGGCCAGCGCCGAGAACAGCAGCTGTGCCCGGAAGTCGACCCCGGCGAGCGCCCGCGCGACATGCGGAACGGCCAGCCCGACGAAGGCGACCGGGCCGACCGCCGCCGTCGCCGCCGCGCTCAGCAGGGTGGCCGCCAGCAGCCCGCCCGCCCGCACCAGTCCCGGGGAGGCCCCGAGCGACGCCGCGGTGGAGTCGCCCAGGGCCAGCGCGTCGAGGCCCGGCCCGAGCAGCGCGGCCACCGCCAGACCGGTCACCGCGAACGGCAGCACCGACCAGAACACGTCGAAGTCCCGCCCGCCGAGCGCGCCGACGACCCAGTACCGGTAGCTGTCGAACACCTTCGGACGGCCCAGGGTCACCGCCTGGACGAAGGCCGTCAGCACCGCCGAGAGCACCGCACCGGCCAGCACGAGGCGGACGAGGCCGCCGCCCGAACCCGCCGAGCCGATCGCGTGGACCAGCAGACCGGCCCCCAGCGCGCCGGGCAGCGCCCACCACATCGTCGCCGTGCTGCCCGAGGCGCCCAGGAACGCCGTCGCGGCCACGATGCTCGCGGACGCACCCGCGTTGATCCCGAGCAGCCCCGGATCGGCCAGCGGATTGCGGGTCACCCCCTGCATGAGGGTGCCCGCGACGGCCAGGCAGAGGCCGGCGAGCAGTCCGATCGCGGTGCGCGGGTAGCGGCTCTCGACGACGGTGGTGACGCCGGCGTCGGCGGTGCCGTCCAGTACGTGCAGCACATCGCCGAACGAGGTGGTCCGGCTGCCGTACATGACGCTCGCGCAGACCGCGAACGCCAGGACGACGGCGGCGAGGACGAGCGGCGTCAGCCGCCGGGCGGCGCCGGACCGAGAGGTTCCGGCCGCGTCCGGCGGGGCGTGCGTGGTGGTGGCCATGGGCGTGCGGAGACCCGGTTCAGCCGTTGTCGGCGGCCTTGACGGCCTTGTCGATCAGCGGCAGGTAACGGTCGATCACCCACGGCACGGTGAGCGGGTTGATGATCGAGGAGGCGGTGACGAAGGCGTTGTCCCTGCCCGCCACCACGGCTCCGCTCTTCACGGCCGGGATCGCCGCGTACAGCGGCTGCGCCTCGATCTCCTCGCGGGCCTTGTCGTCCATGTAGAAGGTGAAGACCAGATCGCTGTTCTTCAGCTTCTCGGCGTTCTCCAGGCCGATGAGCGCGGAGTCGGTGCCCTTGGTCTCCTTGAAGGTGTTCACCACCGGGTCGACCTCGAGCCCGAGCGAGGAGACCATCCTGACCCGCTGCTCGTCGGGCTTGAACACCCCGAGGGTGCCGGGCCCGGTGTTGTAGATGTACGAGAACGTGTGCTTCTTGTACGCGGGCCGGGTCGCCGCCGCGTCGGCCAGCTGCTTCTCGATCCCCGCGGTGAGGACCTCCGCCTGCTCGGGCCGGCCCAGCGCCCTGGCGATGATGTCGATCTGCTGGTCCCAGTCGGTGCTCCAGGGCAGATCGGGGTAGGCGACGGTCGGGGCGATGTCCTTGAGGATGTCGTAGTCCTTCTGCGTGATCCCGGACCACGGCGCGAGGATGACGTCCGGTTCGAGCTCGGTGATCGCCTCGAAGTCGATGTCCTCGCCCCCGGTGAACTGGACCGGCAGCTTGTCGCCGGACTTCTCCACCGCGTCGTGCACCCAGGGCAGATAGCCCGTCTCGTCGCTGCCCCACTCGTACTTCTCGACGCCGACCGGGGTGTGGCCGAGCGCGATGGCGGTCTCCGCCGAACCCTGGCCGAGGGTGACGACGCGTTCGGGCCGCTTCTCGATCTCGGCGGTGCCGAGCGCGCTCCTGAGGGAGACGGGGAACGCCCCGGAGCTCTTTCCTGCCGCGCCGGACTTCTCGTTGCCGCTGTCGTTCGACGAGCAGCCGCCGACGGCGAGAACGAGAGCGGTGGCGGCGGCAGTTGCGACGAACGTGCGGCGACGCGCGCGGGTGAACCGGGACATGGGTGTTCCTCGTGCTTGGGGGACGGAGCGGCACTCCGCCACCGCGCGGGGGCATGCCGAAGCGGCGGCCGAAGGCGCACGGCTCCGGCCCCGATGCGGATCGCGAAGAGTTAGGCAAGCCTAAGCTAAGTCTTCTCCGTGGCGGTAATCGGCCGACGGGAAGCGCTTCCAAGTCCGCTCCCCGGGTGGATGGGTGAGGCTCCTTTGGTCCAGACCTATTGACGGGCCGTCCGCGCCTCCCTAGCGTGTTGCAGGCCGTGAAGTGCGAGACCGCGTTCCGTCTGTGGTTGTCAGGGGCATGCCATTCACGGCTCATATCGCCCCGTACCGGGCCGGTTCGGGCCTGTGTGCCACCTCGGTGGTGCCCGGCCGTGACAGGAAGGGAAGTGACCAATGTTCGGTCGGACATCGCGCCTGCTGGGGCTCGGCCTCGCGGCGGCCTGCGCCGTGCAGATGCTGGTGGCGGCGACACCCAGCGCCGCCGCCGACGAGACCTGCGCGGTCAAGTCGAAGCCCGCCGGAAAGGTGCTCCAGGGGTACTGGGAGAACTGGGACGGTGCCTCGAACGGCGTGCACCCGCCGCTCGGCTGGATCCCGGTCACCGACAGCCGGATCGCCCAGCACGGCTACAACGTGATCAACGCGGCCTTCCCCGTCATCCTCTCCGACGGCACCGTCCAGTGGGAGGACGGCATGGACTCGACCGTG
This sequence comes from Streptomyces sp. NPDC056347, assembly GCF_042262625.1. NCBI lineage: Bacteria > Bacillati > Actinomycetota > Actinomycetes > Kitasatosporales > Streptomycetaceae > Streptomyces > Streptomyces sp. NPDC056347. The sequence continues at coordinate 19,166 of NZ_JBHJQP010000155.1, forward strand.
AAGGTCCCGACCCCGGCCGAGATGTGCCAGGCGAAGGCCTCGGGTCTCACCACGCTGATGTCGATCGGCGGCGCGACGGCCGGGATCGACCTCAGCTCCAGCGCGGTCGCCGACCGTTTCGTCGACACCGTGGTGCCGATCCTGAAGAAGTACAACTTCGACGGCATCGACATCGACATCGAGACCGGCCTGGCCGGCAGTGGGAACATCAACCAGCTGTCGGCCTCGCAGGCCAACCTGATCCGCATCATCGACGGCGTCCTCGCCCGGATGCCTTCGAACTTCGGCCTGACGATGGCTCCCGAGACGGCCTACGTCACCGGCGGCAGCATCACCTACGGCTCGATCTGGGGCGCGTACCTGCCCGTCATCAAGAAGTACGCGGACAACGGCCGCCTGTGGTGGCTGAACATGCAGTACTACAACGGCAGCATGTACGGCTGCGCGGGCGACTCGTACTCCGCGGGAACGGTAGAGGGCTTCACCGCCCAGACGGACTGTCTGGACAAGGGCCTGGTCGTCCAGGGCACCACGATCAGGGTGCCGTACGACAAGCAGGTGCCCGGGCTCCCGGCCCAGCCGGGCGCCGGCGGCGGGTACATGTCGACCGGTCAGGTCGCCCAGGCCTGGAACCACTACAACAACGGCCTCAAGGGCCTGATGACCTGGTCGCTCAACTGGGACGGCTCGAAGGGCTGGACCTTCGGCGACAACGTCAGGGCACTCCAGGGGCGCTGAGCCCCGCGGTCACGGACCGGGCGGCCCTGCCGAGGTGGACGGGGCCGCCCTCGCCGGCC
>NZ_JBHJQP010000156.1:0-19868 GCF_042262625.1 Streptomyces sp. NPDC056347
CCCACAGGCTAGAACCTGTGGGGGCGCGGCTTCCATTCCGGGCCCGGCGGGACCCCCGTGAAAGGGGCCACACCGGGGAACGGGGCTCAGCTCTCGGGCCGGTCCTCCGGGACCGCCTCGGTGGCCGGGACGGCGTCCGTGGGGACGGTCGTGCCGTTCGCCGTGGTGGCGCCGTTGGTGAGCGCGAGCTCCTTGGGCGAGAGCACCGGCGGACGGGTGGACGGCGTACGCCGGGCGGAGCCGGTCCACGCCGGGCGGGCCGGGCGCTTCACGATCGGGGCGAAGATCTCGGCGATCTCCTCCTTGCCCAGCGTCTCCTTCTCCAGGAGCTGGAGAACGAGGTTGTCCAGCACGTCGCGGTTCTCGACCAGGATCTCCCACGCATCGTTGTGGGCGGTCTCGATGAGCTTCTTGACCTCTTCGTCGACGAGCGCCGCGACCTCTTCCGAGTAGTCGCGCTGGTGGCCCATCTCCCGGCCCACGAAGGGCTCGGTGTTGTCGCCGCCGAACTTGATCGCGCCGAGCCGCTCCGTCATGCCGTACTGCGTGACCATCGCGCGGGCCGTGGCGGTGGCCTTCTCGATGTCGTTCGCGGCGCCGGTGGTCGGGTCGTGGAAGACCAGCTCCTCGGCCGCGCGCCCGCCCAGCATGTACGCCAGCTGGTCGAGCATCTCGTTGCGCGTCGTGGAGTACTTGTCCTCCTCCGGGAGCACCATCGTGTAACCGAGGGCGCGGCCGCGGGAGAGGATCGTGATCTTGTGGACCGGGTCCGCCTGGGGAGAGGCCGCCGCGACCAGGGCGTGTCCGCCCTCGTGATACGCGGTGATCTTCTTCTCCTTCTCGGACATGATCCGGGTCCGCTTCTGCGGGCCCGCCACGACGCGGTCGATGGCCTCGTCGAGCATCTTGTTGTCGATCAGCTTCAGGTTGCTGCGCGCCGTGAGGAGCGCCGCTTCGTTGAGCACGTTCGACAGGTCGGCACCGGTGAAGCCGGGCGTACGACGGGCGACGGCGCCGAGGTCGACGTCCTTCGCGACCGGCTTGCCCTTCTGGTGGACCTTGAGGATCTCCAGACGGCCCTGCATGTCCGGCCGGTCGACCGCGATCTGCCGGTCGAAGCGGCCCGGGCGCAGCAGCGCCGGGTCGAGGATGTCCGGACGGTTCGTGGCGGCGATCAGGATGACGCCGCCCTTGACGTCGAAGCCGTCCATCTCGACGAGCAGCTGGTTCAGCGTCTGCTCGCGCTCGTCGTGCCCGCCGCCCATGCCGGCGCCGCGGTGGCGGCCGACGGCGTCGATCTCGTCGACGAAGACGATCGCCGGGGCGTTCGCCTTGGCCTGCTCGAAGAGGTCGCGGACCCGGCTGGCGCCGACACCGACGAACATCTCGACGAAGTCGGAGCCGGAGATCGAGTAGAACGGCACGCCCGCCTCGCCGGCCACGGCGCGCGCGAGCAGCGTCTTGCCCGTACCGGGAGGGCCGTAGAGCAGGACGCCCTTGGGGATCTTCGCGCCGACGGCCTGGAACTTCGCCGGCTCCTGGAGGAACTCCTTGATCTCCTGGAGCTCCTCGACGGCCTCGTCCGAGCCCGCCACGTCGGCGAACGTCGTCTTCGGGGTGTCCTTGGTGATCAGCTTGGCCTTGGACTTCCCGAACTGCATGACCCGGGAGCCGCCGCCCTGCATCTGGTTCATCAGGAACAGGAAGACGACCACGATCAGGACGAAGGGCAGCAGCGAGAGCAGGATCGAGATGAACGGCGACTGCTTCGACGGCGAGACCGTGTAGCCCTTGTCGATCGAGCCGCTTTCGAACTTCTTCTGCAGCGTGTTGGCGAGCTGGACGCCCTGGTCGCCGATGTAGCTCGCCTGGAACTTGGTGCCGGACTCGTCCGGGAGCTTCGCGCCCTTCTTCAACTCGATCTTGATGATCTGTTCGTCACCGGTGGTCAGCTTGGCCTGCGCCACCTGGTCCTTGCTGATCGCCTGGATCACCTGGCCGGTGTCCACCGATTTGTAGCCGCCGGACGAGCCGACGACTGTCATCAACACGACCACGGCGAGGACGGCCAGCACGATCCACATGACCGGCCCACGGAAGTATCGCTTCACGTCCATCCATACGGGGCGAATCCGCCCCGTCCCTCCTGCCCGTAGGTAAATGCTGCTGTGAGAAAAGAAAGACTGTTCTTCGGACGGTACCCCAGCATTGTCACCCGCGAGTGCCGGGGACGTCTGTCAAAACCCGCCTTCGAAAGCCCAACGGCGGGAATCCGGTGAAAGGTTCCCTTCCACCGGTCCCGGCCCTCCCGGACGGCCGGGAGCCGGGCGGGGGGCCGGTGGAAGGTCAGCCGCCGTAGACGTGCGGGGCGAGCGTGCCGACGAACGGCAGGTTGCGGTACTTCTCGGCGTAGTCGAGTCCGTAGCCGACGACGAATTCGTTGGGGATGTCGAAACCGACCCACTTGCAGTCGAGGGCGACCTTGGCCGCGTCCGGCTTCCGGAGCAGCGTGCAGATCTCCAGGGAGGCCGGCTCGCGCGAGCCGAGGTTCGACATCAGCCACGACAGGGTCAGGCCGGAGTCGATGATGTCCTCGACGATCAGGACGTGCTTGCCCTTGATGTCGGTGTCCAGGTCCTTGAGGATCCGGACCACGCCGGAGGACTGGGTGCCCGCCCCGTACGAGGAGACGGCCATCCAGTCCATGGTGACGGGGGTGGACAGCGCGCGCGCCAGGTCCGCCATCACCATCACCGCGCCCTTGAGGACGCCGACGATGAGCAGGTCCTTGCCCGCGTACTCCGCGTCGATCTTCGCGGCCAGCTCGACGAGCTTCGCGTCGATCTCTTCCTTGGTGAGGAGCACCGCCTGGAGGTCGGTGCCCATGTCCTTCTCGTTCACCCGCGTCTCTTTCTGTGCCTGCCGGTCCGGGGTGCCGCCCCGCACCGGCGCGGCCGCTCTTCTGCGTGTCGGCCGCTGGTGCTTCAGCTCTGCCGAATGACCAGTCTGCCACCCTGGCGCATGGCTTCGACGCGTCCGGGCAGGTTGATGGCCCGTTGGCCGCGCCAGCCGGTGATCAGGCGGTCGACTTCCTCGATGTGCCGGGCGAAGAGCGAACCGGCCGGGGAACCGGCCTCCATCACGGCGCGGCGCAGCACCCGGCGGCGTACCGCGGGCGGCAGCGCGTAGAGCTTGGCGCACTCCAGGCGGCCCGCCTCGTCGCGTACGGCGCGGTCGGCCTCGGCGGCCCAGGTGTCCAGTGCGTCGGCGTCGTCGCGGGAGAGCTGGGCGGTGCGGGCCAGGGCCTCGACGACGCCCTTGCCGAGCGCCTTCTCCAGGGCGGGCAGGCCCTCGTGGCGCAGCCGGGAGCGGGTGTAGGCGGGGTCGGTGTTGTGCGGGTCGTCCCAGACGGGCAGGGACTGGGCGAGGCAGGCCGTGCGGGCGGTCTGGCGGTCGAGCTGGAGGAAGGGGCGGCGGTAGCGGCCGGCCGGTCCGGAGGCGGCGGCCATGCCGGAGAGCGAGCGGATGCCGGAGCCGCGGGCGAGGCCGAGCAGCACGGTCTCCGCCTGGTCGTCGCGGGTGTGCCCGAGCAGGACGGCGGCGGCGCCGTGCCGCTCGGCCGCCGCGTCCAGGGCCGCGTAGCGGGCGTCGCGGGCGGCGGCCTCGGGGCCGCCGTCGTGGCCGACACGCACAGCGACGGCCTCGACCGGGTCGAGGTCCATGGCGGTGAGGCGGTCGACGACCTCGGCGGCCCGGGTGTCGGAGCCGGCCTGGAGGCCGTGGTCGACGGTGATGCCGCCGGCCCGGACGGCGAGCTTGGGGGCCTCGAAGGCGAGGGCGGAGGCGAGCGCCATGGAGTCGGCGCCGCCGGAACAGGCCACCAGCACCAGCGGGGTGTCGGGGCGTTCGGGGAGGGTGGGGCGCTGCCTGCCCGCACCGGCTTCGGCGAGCTCGGGGTGCGGGGTGCGCCGGCCGGGGTCGGCGCTTCGGGTGTGTTCGGTTCGGGAGTGCTCGGTGAGTACGTCGTGGAGTACGCGGCGGACCGCCAGGCGTATCGCCGCGACCGCGGGATGAGGACCCATGTCCGGTGCCCTTCGTGAAGTTCGGGGAGGCGCCTCGAAGTGCCGGACGGGAGTGTGCCGTCACTCAGAGTGCGTCGATGGTGACAGAGCCAGGCCGTCCGTCGAGCATTGCACGCCTTTCCCTGCGCCAACGGTCCCTCGGATGGGTGATTACCCGCGCGTTCGCCCGCTGTCGTGCGTCGTGGGGCCGGTGCCGGTCAGGAGTCCGCCCTGCGGTGCACCCGTGCGATCCAGTCCGCCGGTTTCGCGATCTCCGCCTTGGTGGGCAGGGTGTTCGGCGAGGTCCAGACCCGGTTGAAGCCGTCCATGCCGACCTCGTCGACGACGGCCCGGACGAACCGTTCGCCGTCGCGGTACTGGCGGAGTTTCGCGTCGAGGCCGAGGAGCTTGCGCAGGGCCTGGTCGAGGCGTCCGGCGCCGCGCGCCCGGCGCTGCTGGAACTTCTCACGGATCTCGGCGACGGAGGAGACGACCTCGGGGCCGACGCCGTCCATCACGTAGTCGGCGTGGCCTTCGAGCAGGGACATCACGGCGGTGAGGCGGCCGAGGATCTCGCGCTGGCCGGGGGTCTGGACGAGCTCGACGAGGCTGCGGCCGCCGTCCTCCCCGTCCTCGCCCTCGGGGCGGCCCCCGGCGAGGGACTGGGCGGCCTCGCGGAGCCGTTCCAGCAGGGTCGTCGGGTCGACGTCGGTCTCTTCGAGGAATGACTGGATCTCGCCCTGGAGGTGGTCGCGGAGCCAGGGGACCCCGGTGAACTGGGTGCGGTGGGTCTCCTCGTGGAGGGCGACCCAGAGCCGGAAGTCGTGCGGGTCGACCTCCAGCTCGCGCTCGACGTGCACGATGTTCGGGGCGACGAGCAGCAGGCGTCCGCCGCCGTCGGCCCCGGCAGGGAACTCGCGGGTGGCCGGGGCGAAGGTTTCGTACTGGCCGAGGACCCGGGAGGCCAGGAACGACAGCAGCATGCCGACCTCCACGCCGGTGACCTTGCCGCCGACGGCGCCGATCACCGCGCCGCCGGGGCCGCCGGGGCGGCGGTCCTGCATCTTGCCCAGCAGCGGGCGGAGCAGTTCGCGGAAGCCCGCGACGTTGGCCTTGATCCAGCCCGCCCGGTCCACCACCAGGACCGGGGTGTCCTCCGGCTCGGCCCCTTCCGGGATCATCCGGGTGAAGGAACGGACGTGCTCCTCCGAGGCCTTGGCGTGCCGGCGGAGCTCGGCGACGACCTCGCGGGCCTCCTCGCGGCTGATCTCCGGCCCCGGGCGCACAAGCCGGGTCGCGGTCGCGACCGCGAGATTCCAGTCGACCATCTCGGCACCACCGATGCTCGTCATGCGTCAACCGTACGTGCTCGGGTCCGTCCGCGGTGAGGGGTCGGGGCGGCTCAGTGGGCGCCGGCGGCGAGTGCGGTGGCGAGCTCGTCGAGGGCGGACTGGGCGTCGGCGGGGGAGGTGGTGCCGGATGCCAGGAAGGCGAAGGCGAGCAGGCGGCCCCGGCGGTCGACGACCGTTCCGGCGAGGGTGTTCACCCCGGTGAGGGTGCCGGTCTTGGCGCGGATCAGGCCGGTGCCCCGGGACTTGCCGGTGTAGCGGTCGCTGAGGGTGCCGCTGAATCCGGCGACGGGCAGGCCGGTGAGGACGGGGCGCAGTTCGGGGTGGTCCGGGTCGGCGGCGCGGGCGAGGAGCCCGGCGAGCAGTCCGGCGGTGACCTTGTCCTCGCGGTTCAGTCCGCTGCCGTCGGCGAGTACGGCGCCGGTCAGCGGCAGCCGGAGCTTCTTCAGCCGGTCGGTGACGGCCCGTCGGGAGCCGGCGAAGTCGGCGGGTTCGCCCGCGGCGAGGGCGGTCTGCCGGGCGAGGGCCTCGGCGATGTCGTTGTCGCTGTTGGTCAGGGCGCGTTCGACCAGGGCGGAGAGCGGGGCCGAGCGGTGCTCGGCGAGCTGCCGGGAGGCGGCGGGGGCGCGGCCGGGCTTCGGGGCGGGGGCGGTGGTGATCCCGGCGTCGTGGAGGAGCCTCGCGAAGGCGCGGGCGGTGTCACCGGCCGGGTCGTCGGTGCGCGGGGCGGGGCCGCTGTCGCTCTTGTCGAGGCGTCCCTCGTCGGTCATCAGGGCGCTGAGGGGGGCGATGTTCTCGTTGGGGCCGATCGGGTGCCGGGCCGGTCCGGAGTAGCGGGAGGTGTCGTACGTCAGGCGGGTCCTGGTGACGCCCTTGTCCTTGAGGGCGCGGGCGGTGGTGGTGGCCAGCGCGCGCAGGGCGGCCCTGTCGAGGGTGGGGTCGCCGCCGCCGACCAGGGTGAGGGTGCGGTGGTCGGCGGTGGCCCGGACGGTGGTGGCGATGCGGTGTTCGGGGCCGAGTGCGCTCAGGGCGGCGACCGTGGTGGCGATCTTGACGGTGGACGCGGGGGTCATCGGCGTACCGGCGCCCTTCGCGTACAGCCGCTCGCCGCTCGCGGTGTCGATGACGACGGCGGCGGGCCGGGTGCCCAGGGCGGGGTCCTTCAGCAGCGGGCCGAGCACGGTACGCAGGGCGTCGGCCGCGCCGTCCGGTGCGGTACGGGAGCCGGGGGCGGCGTTGTCGACGGTGGCGGTCAGCGCTGCGAGGACGGGCGGGGCGCTGGGCGCGGGCTCCGGCCCGGACTCCACGGCGCTCCCGTGATCTGCGCCACCTGTGCGGCTCGCCGCGACCGCCCGGTCCAGCTCGGCCTTACGCTGACCCGAGTCCCACGGACCGGCGGCAAGGACGACGCCGGCCGCGAGCACCAGACCGAGGCCGGCGGAGACGGCGGTGAACTGCCGGTCGTTCAGCCGCGTCAACCTGATCGCTCCGCCCCGGCGGGTGAGTCGGCTCAGCTTGTCCAGCGGATTGACCGACGGTCTCTTCACCGGCTCGTCCACCGTTGACCAGCCCCTTTCGCGAGCACACATCTGCGTGAGGGACACTTAATCACCAGTCGTATGTGTTGATCATGGAGGAGCCACCCGTGGAGTTCGACGTCACCATCGAGATTCCGAAGGGTTCGCGGAACAAGTACGAGGTGGACCACGAGACCGGTCGGATCCGCCTGGACCGTCGACTCTTCACCTCGACCAGCTACCCGGCGGACTACGGCTTCGTCGAGAACACCCTCGGCGAGGACGGCGACCCGTTGGACGCGCTGGTCCTGCTGGACGAGCCCACCTTCCCCGGCTGCCTCATCAAGTGCCGCGCGATCGGCATGTTCCGGATGACGGACGAGGCCGGCGGCGACGACAAGCTGCTGTGCGTGCCGGCCTCCGACCCCCGGGTGGAGCACCTGCGCGACATCCACCACGTGTCGGAGTTCGACCGCCTGGAGATCCAGCACTTCTTCGAGGTCTACAAGGACCTGGAGCCCGGCAAGTCCGTCGAGGGCGCCGACTGGGTCGGCCGCACCGAGGCCGAGGCCGAGATCGAGGCCTCCTACAAGCGTCTTGAGGCGCAGGGCGGCGCGCACTGACCCGAGGGTCGTGATCGGTTCCGCTTCTGCGGTTCCGGGCAGGCGGGCGGTACTTCCTCCGGATCTCTCCGGTGGGGGTGCCGCCCGTTTCGCGTATCCGCCCGGCCGGGCGGACGGCCCGCTTCCGCCCCCGGTCCGGGGCCATGGCCATACTGGGCTCAGGCGCAGCCGGTGCGAGGAGGAGCGAGGTCGAGTGGTGGCGGAACAGGGCGGTCCCGAGGACCAGAAGCCCCAGTCCGACGAGGCGCGCAGCGCCTTCGTCCCGCCCACCGGGATGGAGCGGCGCACGGCTCCGGCCGAGGATGACCACCCGACGTCGGAATTCGCCATTCCGGCCGGGCTCGCGAACGAGTCCACCGGCTCGGGTTCCGGTTCCGCTTCGGGGTCCGGCGCGGGTCCCGGTCCAGGTTCGGGTTCGGAAACGATCGGTTCCGCGTTCGCCCCGCCGAGCACGTACAGCGCGCAGCACTCGCCGCCCGCCTTCACGCCGGCACACGGCAGCCCGATGATCCGGCTGAGCGAGGAGGCCCCCTGGCAGGACCGGATGCGCACGATGCTGCGGATGCCGGTGGCCGAGCGCCCGGCGCCGGAGCCGGCGCAGAAGCCGGGCGAGACGGGGCCGGCGGTGCCCCGGGTGCTCGACCTGACGCTGCGCATCGGGGAGCTGCTGCTGGCGGGCGGTGAGGGCGCCGAGGACGTCGAGGCGGCCATGTTCGCGGTGACCCGCAGCTACGGCCTGGACCGCTCGGAGCCCACGGTCACCTTCACCCTGCTGTCGATCTCGTACCAGCCGTCGCTGGTCGACGACCCGGTGACGGCGAGCCGTACCGTACGCCGCCGGGGCACCGACTACACCCGGCTGGCCGCCGTCTTCCGGCTGATAGACGACATCACCACGGGGGACGTCGAGGTCTCGCTGGAGGACGCCTACCGGCGGCTGGCGGAGATCCGGCGCAACCGGCACCCGTACTCGGGCTGGGTGCTGACGCTGGCCGGCGGCGGGCTCGCCGGGGCGGCGTCGGTGCTGGTCGGCGGTGACGCGGTGGTGTTCCTGGTGGCGGCGCTCGGCGCGATGCTCGGCGACCGGCTCGCCTGGCTGTGCGCCGGGCGGGGGCTGCCGGAGTTCTACCAGTTCGTGGTGGCGGCGATGCCTCCGGCCGCGATGGGGGTGGCGCTGACGCTCACGCACTGGTCGGACGTACGGCCGTCCGCGGTGATCACCGGTGGGCTGTTCGCGCTGCTGCCGGGGCGGGCGCTGGTGGCGGGGGTGCAGGACGGGCTGACCGGCTTCTACATCACCGCGGCGGCCCGGCTACTGGAGGTCATGTACCTGTTCATCGGGATCGTCGTCGGGGTGCTGCTGGTGCTGTACCTGGGGCTCCAGCTGGGCGCCCAGCTGAACCCCGAGGCCCGGTTCGTGCCGCACGACCGGCCGGTGGTGCAGATCCTGGCGTCGATGGCGCTCTGCTTCGCCTTCGCGATCCTGCTCCAGCAGGACCGGTCCACGGTGCTGGTGGTGACCCTCAACGGCGGGGTGGCCTGGGTGATCTACGGGGCGATGGCCCGGACCGGCAACATCTCGCCGGTGGCGGCCACGGCGACGGCGGCCGGGCTGGTGGGGCTGTTCGGGCAGTTGTTCTCGCGCTACCGCTACACCTCGTCGCTGCCGTTCATCACGGCGGCGATCGGGCCGCTGCTGCCCGGTTCGGCCACGTACTTCGGTCTGCTGGCCGTGGCTCAGGGGCGGGTGACCACGGGGCTCGCCTCGCTGTCGACGGCGGTGGCCACCGCGCTGGCCATCGCGATCGGGGTGAACCTGGGGGGTGAGATCTCCCGGCTGTTCATGCGGGTGCCGGGAGCGGTCGGCGGGGCCAACCGCCGCGCGGCCAAGCGGACGCGCGGCTTCTGACCCCCTGCCCCCGGTGTCTCCGGGCCGTCTCAGCGCTTGGCGTGGCGGCCGCGCTGGGGCTGGCCGGGGCCGCCCTCGGCGTCGCCGCCGACCGCCGCTTCCTTCTTCGACCTGGAGCGGGCCCGCAGGAACTCGATCGCGATCGGCACCACCGAGATGAGCACGATCAGGATGAGCATCGCCTCGATGTTCTCGTGGACGAAGTCGATCTTGCCGAGGGCCGAGCCGAGCAGGGTGACGCCGACGCCCCAGAGGACCCCGCCGATGACGTTGAAGACGATGAACGAGCGGTAGTTCATCCGGCTCACACCGGCGATGATCGGCGTGAACGTCCGCACCACGGGCACGAAGCGGGCCAGGATCAGCGACTTGGGCCCGTACTTCTCGAAGAACTCGTGGGCCTTCTCCACGTTCTCCTGCTTGAAGAGGCGGGAGTCGGGGCGTCTGAAGAGCGAGGGGCCGACCTTGCGGCCGAAGAGATAGCCCACCTGGTCACCGATGATCGCCGCCAGCGCGACCAGCAGGCAGACCAGCCAGAGCGGGGTCTTCAGCTGGTTCGTGGTCACCAGCAGGCCCGTGGTGAACAGGAGCGAGTCGCCGGGGAGGAAGAAACCGATCAGCAGTCCGGACTCGGCGAAGACGATGAGGAGGACGCCGGGAAGTCCGAAGGTGTTGATCAGATAGTCCGGGTCCAGCCAGCTCGGTCCGAGCGCAAGCGTGTTCAAGGGTCCGGGCTCCTGGATAGGTCGAATTGCGGCTGCACGGCCGCTGCGGCTGCGTGGCCGCCCAAAGCTATCAACGCACGATGACACCACCGGGTTCCAGATGCCCCTGGCGGGTAGGCGTATCGGCCCGGCCGGGGATGCACATCGGATCAACCCGGACAAAGCTGTCCCCAGGAGGTGCCGGACGATGGGCATTGAGGAGTACGGCGGCGGACAGTCGGGCCAGTCGGACGTCCTGGTCGTCACGACGAACGACGTACCGGGATACCGGGTGACCCATGTGATCGGCGAGGTGTTCGGCCTGACGGTCCGCTCCCGCCACCTGGGCAGCCAGATCGGTGCCGGGCTGAAGTCCATGATCGGCGGCGAGCTGAAGGGGCTGACCAAGACCCTGGTCGAGACCCGCAACCAGGCGATGGAACGGCTCGTCGAGCAGGCGAGGGCCCGCGGTGCCAACGCGGTCCTGATGATGCGCTTCGACGTGACCGAGGCCGCCGACGTGGGCACGGAGGTGTGCGCCTACGGTACGGCGGCCGTGATCAGCCGGGAGTGAGCGGACGGGAGTGAGCGGACGGGAGTGAGCGGACGGACCGCGGGGGCGGGGCGCCCCCGCGGTCCGGGAGGCCCCCAGGCCCCGCCCCCCGCGGCGCTCAGCCCTGGTCCCCGGCACCGTCCTCGACGCGCCGGGCGTTGGCCATGATCGCGTCCCGCAGGTGCTCGGCCAGGCCCGGCCGCATCCCGTCGTAGTACGCGCGGAACCTGGGGTCGGCGACGTACATCTCGGCGAGGCCGCGGTGCATCTCGATGCCGCATTCGTGGTACCAGCCGGTGACGTGGCGCCGGTGGGCCTCGGCCAGGTCCATGGCGCGCTCGCCGGTGGGCGGTTCGCCGTCCGCCATCATCGCCGTGTAGGCCTCGGTCCACTCGGCGATCTCGGCCTGCAGCCGCTTCCAGTCGTCCTTGGTGTACCCGGCGGCCCGGCGCTGCGACTCGGTGTACGCGGCGGTGCCGCCCCAGCGCCGCTCGGCCTCCTCCGCGTACGCCTCGGGGTCCTTGTCCCCGAAGACCTCGAACTTCTCCTCGGGCGTGAGGTTGATGCCCATCTTCCGTGCCTCCATCGCTTTCTCGACGGCCTCGGCCATCTTCCGGAGCTCGGCGATCCGCCCGGTCAGCATGCGGTGCTGACGGTGCAGGTGTTCCCGCGGGTCCGCACCCGGGTCGTCGAGCAGTACCGCGATCTCGTCGAGCGGGAAGCCCAGCTCCCGGTAGAACAGGATCTGCTGGAGCCGGTCGAGGTCGCCGTCGCCGTAGCGGCGGTGCCCGGCCCGGCTGCGCCCGGTGGGCGAGAGCAGCCCGATGCCGTCGTAGTGGTGCAGCGTGCGCACCGTCACTCCGGCGAATCCGGCGACCTGCCCCACGGAATAGTCCATGGCTTCCCCGTTCCCTCTTCTCGATCGGGTACGTCCCGAGCCTCGGTCCTGACGCGACGTGAGGTGCAAGCCCGTACCGCCACCTCGGCGCGGTTCGTAGGGTTATGCGGCTTTTACGCCCGTATCGTGAGCCGGTGGTCACCGAACCCTCCGCACCCGCGGCCCCCACCCCCGCCCGACGTCTGCTGCCCGCCATCGTGCCCGCGGTGGTCGTCGGGGTGCTGAGCGCGCTCGTCCTGCTGGGCGTCAGCCTGCTCGCCGAGCGGTTCCAGGAGGTGCTCTGGGAGGCGCTGCCCGACACGCTCTCCGTGGGCCGGTACTCCGCACTCTGGACGGTCGCCGTGCTCACCGCCTGCGGGCTGGCGACCGGCCTGCTGATCCGGGCGGTGCCCGGTCACGCGGGCCCCGACCCGGCGACCACCGGGCTGGTCGACCCGCCGCTGCCGCCCCTCGTGGTCCCGGGGCTGCTGCTGGTCACCGTGCTCACCCTGGCGGGCGGGGTCAGCCTCGGCCCGGAGAACCCGATCACCGCCGCCAACATCGCGCTGGCCTGCTGGCTCGGCGGCCGGCTCGTCCCCGGTGCCCCGGCGGCGCAGTGGCTCGCCCTGGCGGCCGCCGGGACCGTCGGGGCCCTCTTCGGCACCCCGGTCGCCGCCGCGCTGATCCTCACCGAGACCCTCACCTCCCGCCCCGGACCGGGCGCGCTCTGGGACCGCCTCTTCGCCCCGCTGGCCGCGGGCACCGCGGGGGCGCTCACCATGACGCTGCTGGCCCACCCCAGCTTCGACCTGTCGCTGCCGCCCTACGGCCGCCCGCGCTGGGGCGACCTGCTCTCCTCCGCGGTGATCGCCTCGGCGGGGGCGGTGCTCGGGCTGCTGGTGGTGTACGCGTTCCCGTACGTCCACCGGTTCTTCCGGTCCCTGCGGTCCTTCCGGGGGCTCGGGGGCCCCGTCCTCGCGCTGACCGCGGGCGGGCTGCTGCTCGGGGCGCTGGGGGCGCTGGGCGGCCGCCTGACGCTGTTCAAGGGGCTCGACGAGGTGCGCGAGCTGGCCGCCGCCCCGGACGGCTGGTCGGCCGGGCAGTTCGCCGTCATGGCCGTGGTGAAGGCGGCCGCGCTGCTGGTGGCGGCGAGCTGCGGCTTCCGGGGCGGGCGGATCTTCCCCGCCGTCTTCGTGGGTGTCGCGCTGGGGCTGTGCGCCCACGCCCTGGCCGGGGCGGTGCCGGTGGCCCTGGCGGTGACCTGCGGAGTGCTGGGGGTGCTGCTGGCCATCACCCGGCAGGGGTGGCTGAGCCTGTTCACCGCGGCGGTGCTGGCCGGGGACGCGGCGGTGCTCCCGATCCTCTGCGTGGCCTCGCTGCCCGCCTGGCTGCTGGTGACCGGGCGGCCGCAGATGCAGCTCGCCGAGGACGGTACGCCGCTGAGGTGAGGCGCGGTGTCCGGCGCGACGGATGCCCACCCCTTCCGTATCGTCGCACCCGTATGGATTCGTACGCATCCATCCCCTTCTGTCACGATCAGTCGGAGGTCTCCCCATGCCCACCCCCGTGAACGTCGCCGTCATCTACTACTCGTCGACCGGAACCGTCGCCACGATCGCCAAGGCCGTAGCGGAGTACGCGGAGAAGGCCGGGGCCGAGGTGCGGCTGCGCAAGGCCGCCGAGCTGGCTCCGCAGGCGGCGGTCGACTCCAACCCGGCCTGGGCGGCCAACGCGAAGGCCACCGCCGACATCCCCGTGGCCACGCCGGACGACATGGTCTGGGCGGACGCCGTGATCTTCGGCTCGCCGACCCGCTTCGGCAACGTCACCTCCCAGCTGAAGCAGTTCATCGACACCCTCGGCAGGCTCTGGCAGGCCGGTCACCTCGCCGACAAGATCTACAGCGGCTTCACCGCCACCAGCACCACGCACGGCGGCCAGGAGTCCACCCTGCTCGCGCTCTACAACTCGATCCACCACTTCGGCGGCATCCTGGTCGCGCCCGGCTACACGGACCCGTCCAAGTTCGTCGACGGCAACCCGTACGGCACCTCGCACGTGGCCGGACAGGGCGACATCCCGGTCGGCGAGCAGACCCTGACCGCCGCCCGGGTCCAGGCCGAGCGGGTCGTGAAGTTCACCCGGGCCGTCAAGGACGGCCTGGCCGCCGGGAACTGACACTCCGGTACGCCGAGAAGCGCCCCCGCACACCGCCGCGCACGCTGCCGTACGCCGTCGCGCACACCGCCGTACGCCGCCGTACGCCGCCGTACGCCGAGAAGGGCTGTCCGCCGATGCCGCTCCACAAAGGTTCGCCCCCGGGCGCGGAACCGTCCCCGGCCCGCAGCCGGCTCGCCCTCAACCCGTTCTACGGGGAGGCCGACCCGGCCGCCGGAATGGAGTCCGCGCCGCCCCGGCACCGGCTGCCCGACGGGCCGATGCCGCCGTCGACCGCGTTCGGGCTGGTCCACGACGAGCTGATGCTCGACGGCAACTCACGGCTCAACCTCGCCACCTTCGTCACCACCTGGATGGAGCCGCAGGCCGGGGTGCTGATGAACGAGTGCCGCGACAAGAACATGATCGACAAGGACGAGTACCCGCGCACCGCCGAACTGGAGCGGCGGTGCGTGGCGATGCTCGCCGATCTGTGGAACGCCCCCGACCCCTCGGCGGCCGTCGGCTGCTCGACGACCGGCTCCAGCGAGGCGTGCATGCTCGCCGGGCTGGCGCTGAAGCGCCGCTGGGCCAACCGCAACGCCCGCCGCTACCCGGCGACCGCCCGGCCCAACCTGGTCATGGGCATCAACGTCCAGGTCTGCTGGGACAAGTTCTGCAACTTCTGGGAGATCGAGCCGCGCCAGGTCCCGATGGAGGGCGACCGCTTCCACCTCGACCCGCAGGCCGCGGCGGCGCTCTGCGACGAGAACACCATCGGCGTCGTCGGCATCCTCGGCTCCACCTTCGACGGCTCCTACGAGCCGATCGCCGAGCTGTGCGCGGCGCTGGACGCCCTCCAGGAACGCACCGGCCTCGACATCCCCGTCCACGTCGACGGGGCCTCCGGGGCGATGGTGGCACCGTTCCTGGACGAGGAGCTGAGATGGGACTTCCGGCTGGCCCGGGTCGCCTCCATCAACACCTCCGGGCACAAGTACGGCCTGGTCTACCCGGGCGTCGGCTGGGTGCTGTGGCGCTCGCCCGCCGAACTGCCCGAGGAGCTGGTCTTCCGGGTCAACTACCTGGGCGGCGACATGCCGACCTTCGCGCTGAACTTCTCCCGGCCCGGTGCCCAGGTGGTGGCGCAGTACTACACCTTCCTGCGGCTGGGCCGGGAGGGCTACCGGGCCGTCCAGCAGGCGTCCCGGGACGTGGCGTGCGGGCTCGCGAACCGGCTCGGGGAGATCGACGACTTCCGGCTCCTCACCCGGGGCGACCAGCTGCCCGTCTTCGCGCTGACCACCGCGCCGGACGTGACCGCGTACGACGTCTTCGACCTGTCCCGGCGGCTGCGCGAGCAGGGCTGGCGGGTGCCCGCGTACACCTTCCCGGCCAATCGGGAGGACCTGGCGGTGCTGCGGGTGGTGTGCCGCAACGGCTTCTCCTCGGACCTCGCCGAGCTGCTGCTGGAGGACATCCGGCTGCTCCTGCCCCAGCTGCGCCGCCAGCCGCACCCGCTGAGCGCCGACCGGCAGCCGACGACGTCCTTCCACCACTGACGGCGGCTGCCGGGACCGCCTACTCCTCGTCGCCGGGGTGCGGCACGCCGGTCGCGTACGGGTTCTCCTCGCCCTCGGCGAGCACCCCGACGAAGGGCTCGCCCTCGCCGGCGAAGGTGTACGCCCCGCCCTCGATCCGGGCGATCAGGCCGCGCGTCCACTCGGCCCCGGCGTCCGCCGAGTGGATCCAGAGGTTCATGATCTCGCCGATGTGCCCGCCCGAGCCGGTCCCGCCCTCGGGTACGTAGTCCCCGGTGACCTGGGCCCGCCAGGCGGCCAGCCCCGCGACCCGCTCCTCGAGCAGCGCGACCGCCTCGGACCGCGTGAGGTCCACGATCCCGCCGAGGGCCGCCGTCAGCACGTCCGGCTTCTGGTCGTACGCGGTGAGCCCGGCGCGCAGCAGTGCGAAGTACTCCGCGTCGCCCCGCCCGGTGATCCCGTACTCCGTGCGGGGCGGGCCGCCCACGGTGCTCGGCCCGGTCTCGTGGGCGACCAGCAGTCCCTGCCTCGCCATCTGCTTCAGTGCGTGGTAGACCGACCCGGGCTTCGCGTTGGACCACTCGTGCGCGCCCCAGTACTCCAGGTCGTTGCGGACCTGGTAGCCGTGCGCCCGGCCGTGCCGGCGCACCGCGCAGAGGACCAGCAGCCGGATCGCGGACATCGCACGCACCCTCTCTGGTCAACTTTGACCAGAGTAGCCCTTCTCCTCGGCGATCAGCTCGAACGCGGTCCGGCCGTCCAGCGACTCCCGGATGATGTCGGCGTGCCCGGCGTGCCGGGCGTGCTCCTCGACGAGATGGGCCAGCAGCCAGCGCATCGAGACCCGCTCCCCCTCGGGGAACCACGGCGCCGGCGGCAGCGGGAAGGTGTCGCCCAGGTCGGGCACCGTACGGATGAACTCCTCCAGCTCGGCCACGACGCCGTCCCAGAACTTCAGGACGTCCTCGACGGTCTCGTCGCCGACGAGCCGGAAGGAGTCCCCCCAGGTCTCCTGCGTCCGGGCCGCCTCGTTCGGCTGCTGCTGGGCCAGCCGCAGCCAGTTCAGCTCGGTCTCGGCGACGTGCTTGACCAGTCCGGACAGGGAGAGCTCGCTGACGCTGGGGCGGCTCGCGGCCTGCTCCGCGGTCAGCCCTAGCAGTGAGCGGCGCAGCGCGCCGCGCTGGGCCTCGACGAAGGAGAGGAGCATGCCGCGCTCGTCACCGGGGGTTTCGGAAGGAACATGGGTAACCATGGGGTCCGCCTTGGTGATCCGTACCGGTTCTTCCTGACACCGATCAAACTACGGACCCTTGCGGACAACATGTGTCCTCAACGCTCGGATTCAGAAGGGAAATTCGCTCCGGTCGTGCCGGATCGAGACCCATCGCCGGGTGGTGAAGGCGTTCACCGCCGCCTCGCCGTTCAGCCGTCCGAGCCCGGACGACTTCTCGCCGCCGAAGGACACCAGCGGGTCGTCCTGCACGGTGGAGCCGTTGACGTGGAACATCCCGCTGACGGCCCGCCGCGCGAACCGCACCCCGCGCTCGACGTCCCGGGTGTGCACGGCGCCGCTGAGCCCGTACGGGGTGTCGTTGACGATCCGTACGGCGTCGTCCTCGCCGTCGAAGGGCACCAGCAGGGCCACCGGGCCGAAGATCTCCTGGGAGAGCAGCGGGGAGTTCTCGGGCAGGCCGGTGAGCACGGTGGGCTCCACCAGGTTGCCCCGGGTGGAGCCGCGGACGAGCGCGGTGGCACCGTCGGCGACCGCCTGGTCGACCAGCGCGGTCAGGGCGTCGGCCTGGAAGGCGTTGATGACCGGGCCGATCCGGGTCTCCGGCTCGCGCGGGTCGCCGGTCCTGAGCGCGGCCACCGCGGCGGCGAACCTCGCGGTGAACTCCGTCTCGATCCGGCGGTCCACCAGGATGCGGTTGGCGGCCATGCAGACCTGCCCCTGGTAGAGGAAGCGGCTGAAGACGGCCGCGTCGACCGCGTGGTCGATGTCGGCGTCCTCCAGCACCACCAGGGCGCTGTTGCCGCTGAGTTCGAGAACCGTTCGCTTGAAGTGACCGGCCGCGACCGCGCCGACCCGGCGGCCGACCCGGTCCGTGCCGGTGAACGAGATCACCCGGGGCACCGGGTGCTCGATGAAGGCGTCGCCGATCTCGGCGACATCGGTGATCAGGACGTTGAGCAGACCGGCGGGCAGCCCGGCGTCCTCGAAGATCCTCGCGAGCAGGGTGCCGCCGGTGATCGGGGCGTTCTGGTTGGGCTTGACGACGACGGCGTTGCCGAGCACGAGGGCCGGCGCGACGGACTTCATCGCCACCAGGAACGGGAAGTTGAAGGGGCCGATCACCGCGACGACACCGACCGGCAGCCGGTAGAGGCGGTTCTCCTTGCCGTCGTCCGGGGAGGCCGGGAGGGTGCCCGGCGGGTGCAGGGCCCGGCCGATCGCGTCGCGCAGGAACTCCTCGGCGAGCCCGACCTCGTACTCCGCCTTGGACCGGGTGCCGCCCACCTCGTCGATGATCGCGTCGACGATCCGCTCACGCAGTCCGCCGATGACGCGCAGCGCGCGCTCCAGGACCTCGCGCCGACGGTACGGCCCGGCGGCGGCCCAGGGGCGCTGGGCGCGCTCGGCCGCCCGGTAGGCCTGGTCGACCTCGTGCGCGGTCGAGATGGTGATGGCGGCGAGTTTCTCCCCGTTGTAGGGGTTGAAATCGATGACGTCCCACGAGCCGCTACCGGTCCGCCACTCACCGTCGATGTATTGGTGGGCCAGCTCGTGGAAGAAGGACATGCGATCCCTTAACTCAGCTGCAGACTCCCGTCGAACCGTCATCGTACTGACAAGTCACGTCAGTTGGAGCAGACCACGGAGCAGATCCCGGCTCTCTTCCGGACCAGGACTGTCGTCGTGCAGCCGGGTGATGGCCTTTTCGTACTGAGCGACTTCTTCGGCCTTGTCCAGATAGAGCGCACTTGTCAGCTGCTCCAAATAGACAATGTCCGACAGATCGGATTCCGGGAATCGGAGCATCGTGAAGGAGCCGCCCTCTCCGGCGTGTCCGCCGAAACTGAACGGCATCACCTGGAGCGTGACGTTGGGGCGCTCCGACATTTCGATCAGATGCCGCAGCTGCCCGCGCATTACTTCGCGGTCGCCGTACGGCCGGCGCAGCGCCGCCTCGTCCAGCACGGCGTGGAAGTGCGGGGCGCGCTCGGAGACGAGCGCCTTCTGGCGCTCCAGTCGCAGCGCCACGCGCCGGTCGACCTCGACGGCGGGCGCGGCGGCGCCCATGCCCCGGGTGACGACCGCGTGGGCGTACGCCTCGGTCTGCAACAGCCCGTGAACAAACTGGACTTCGTACACTCGAATGAGTGATGCCGCCCCTTCCAGGCCGATGTATGTCTGAAACCAGCCGGGCAGCACGTCCCCGTAACTGTGCCACCACCCCGCCACGTTGGCCTCCCGGGCCAGGCCGAGCAGGGCGTCGCGCTCCGTCTCGTCCGTGACTCCGTAGAGCGTGAGCAGGTCCTCGACGTCCCTGGCCTTGAAGCTCACCCGTCCCAACTCCATGCGGCTGATCTTCGATTCGGAGGCCCGGATCGAGTAGCCGGCCGCCTCACGGGTGATGCCGCGCGAGTCGCGCAGCCTCCTGAGCTGCGAGCCCAGAAGGATGCGCCGCACCACAGATCCACTCGACTCGCCTGCCGCCACTGCTCCGGTCCTCCCCATCGCTTCCTGGGCAACGGGGTTCCCCCCGTGAACCCCAAGTGCCGGATTCTGCCACCAAAACGCTTCAGCCCGTACTCATTCGATTACGGAAATGGCAAGCGTTCCAGAACCCGTCAAAAATACCCACCGGAAGAAATGACCAAGAACCGGCACGGGTTCGGACAGGTCAGGCGCGTGCACGTGCATCTGCCCTTGCATCTGCCCAGCGCATTGGGAACCATGGGGCTCGCGCACCTGCGTGCTCGTTCGTGTTGTGCCGCTGTACCCCCCGCAGTACCGATACAGCCGCGAATCCCGGGAGTGCCTCGCATGGGGACGAATGGATCGACGATGCTCGAGCCGTTACGGCAGGGGCTTCCCCCCATCGATCCCTCAGCCGTCTCCGGATCAGCTACCTGCACACTGCCCGCCCGCTTCGAAGCCGTGGGCGGGGCAAGGCGGTTCACCCGGACGACGCTGAACGGATGGGGCCTGACCGAACGCTTCGACGATGTCGCACTGGTGGTCTCCGAACTCGTCACCAACGCGCTGAGGCATGCCCTGCCCGCGGAGGGCGCCACGGGCGAGTCCCCGGACCCGGCCGTACGGCTGCACCTGATGCGCTGGAGCTCACGCCTGGTGTGCGCCGTGCGCGACCCCAGCCGGGAGAGCCCGATCGCCTCGGAGGCGCCCGACTGCGCCGAGTCGGGGCGCGGCCTCTTCCTCGTGGAGTCCTTCAGCGATTCCTGGGGCTGGCATCCGTCGCCGGAGACCGGCGAGTTCGGGTCCGTGAGGGCAACGCGCGGCAAGGTGGTCTGGGCGCTTTTCCGGATCTAGGGGACATCGACAAAAACGGAGC
>NZ_JBHJQP010000157.1:0-19758 GCF_042262625.1 Streptomyces sp. NPDC056347
TCCACGCGTACCCCGCCGCCCCCGGCAGCAGTCCGCTGCCGGGGGCGGCCGCTTTCGGGGGAACGTGACGGAACCGCCTCGGCCGTCACGTCATGACGACGGGTATCCCGCCCGGCCGGGAACCGTAGGCACCGGCCCGCGGGTCTGGTTCGACATGCGCGTGACGATGATCCTTCCGGCCCTGACCGAGGCGACCAGCCCGCTCTTCCGGCCCATCAAGTACTCGCTCTTCCCGCCGCTGGGCCTGGCCACCCTGGCCGGTTACCTCGACCCGGACGACGAGGTGACGCTCCTCGACGAGCACGTCGAGCGGATCGACCTCGACGCGCTCGACAGCCCCGATCTGCTCGTCGTCCAGCCGTACATCACCTCCGCCCGGCGGAGCTACGAGATAGCCGACCACTTCCGTGCCCGGGGCGTCCACGTGGCGCTGGGCGGTCTCCACGTGACCTCGCTGCCCGAGGAAGCCGCGGCACACGCCGACACGATCTTCACCGGGCCGGGCGAGGACACCTGGCCGGTCTTCCTCAAGGAGTTCCGGGACGGGGCGCCACGGCGCCGGTACGACTCCACGCTCCGCACCCTGGCCGGGCTCCCGCCGGTCCGGCGCGACCTGATCAAGCGCGAGCGCTATCTCGTGCCGAACTCGCTCGTCGTCTCCCGGGGCTGCCCGCACCACTGCGACTTCTGCTACAAGGACGCGTTCTTCGAGGGCGGGAAGTCCTTCTACACCCAGGCCGTGGACGACGCGCTCGCCGAGATCGAGCGGCTGCCCGGCCGTCATCTGTACTTCCTCGACGACCACCTCCTCGGCAACCGCCGCTTCGCCGAGGCGCTCTTCGACGGGATGACCGGCATGGGGCGGCTCTGGCAGGCCGCCGGGACCGTGACGTCCGTGCTCCGCCCGGGGCTGCTGGAACGGGCCGTGGACGCGGGGCTGCGCAGCCTGTTCGTCGGCTTCGAGACGGTGAACGGCGCGAACCTCGCCGAGCGGCGCAAGAACCAGAACATCGGCCAGGACTACGCGGCGGCCGTACGCCGCCTCCACGACGCCGGGGTCATGGTCAACGCCAGCTTCGTCTTCGGGCTCGACCACGACGGCCCGGACGTCTTCGACCGCACGGTGGAGTGGGCCGTCGGGCAGGGCATCGAGACGGCCACGTTCCACATCATGACCCCGTATCCGTCCACCGGGCTGTGGAAGCAGCTCGAGGCCGAGGACCGGATCGTGCACCGGGACTGGGAGCTCTACGACACCCGGCACGTCGTGTACCGCCCCAAGGGCATGACCGCACGCCGGCTGGAGGAGGGCTACTGGCGCGCGTACCGCGACTTCTACCGCTGGTCCAACATCTGGCGCGGCGCCGCCGCCCAGCCCGGCACGCACGAACGGCTCCGGCACCTGGCGTACTCCGGCGGCTGGAAGAAGTTCGAGCCGGCCTGGGACGCGCTCATCCGCTCCCGCCAGGTGGTACGGGCCATGCCCGCGCTGGAGCGGACCCTGGCGGCCTTCGGCGGCAGAAGGCCCTGAGGGGCAGGCCTTCCGGGCGTGGCAACGGAGGCCGGCTAAGCCAGCAGCTCGTCCGCGAACCCGCGCACCGCCGCCATGGCCCGCCGCTGGAACCCGGGCCCGAAGGTGATCCGGGTGGCGCCCAGCTCACCGAGCCGCCGCGGACCCGGGCCGTCCGGCCGGGCGAGCGCGTTGAGCGGCCCCGGGACGGCGGCGGCCAGCCGGGGCAGCACCTCGGCCGGGGCCATGATCGGGTACACGCAGTCCGCGCCCGCCGCCACGTACAGCAGCGCCCGGTGGACCGTCTCCGTCTCCGCCTCCGCCCCCGGGGCCGGTGACGGGCCGCCGTGCGCGCCGTGCACATACGTGTCGACGCGGGCGTTGACGAAGAGCGCGCCGCCCGCCGCCTCCCGGACCGCCGCGAGCCGGTCCGCCTGCCGCTCGGCCTCGACGAGCACGCCGTCCGCCGAGTCCTCCAGATTGCAGCCCACCGCCCCGCTCTCCAGCAGCCGCTCCACCAGCTCCTTCGGCGGCAGCCCGTACCCCGCCTCGACGTCCGCGGTGACGGGCACGTCGGCCGGGACCGCCCGGACGATCCGCGCCACGGCGGCGAACATCTCGGCGGCGGGCACCTCCCCGTCCGCGTACCCCAGCGAGGCCGCCACCCCGGCGCTGGGCGTGGCGAGCGCCGGGAAACCGGCCTCGGCGAAGACCCGGGCGCTCGCCGCGTCCCACGGGCCGGGCAGGACGAGCGGGTCGCCCGGGGTGCGGTCGTGGTGCAGGGCGCGCAGAACGGCGGCGGTCACGCGGGGCTCCTTCGGTGGCGGGGAGGGTGGCGGGGCTGCGGTGCGGACCGGTTCAGTGGCCGAGGTCGCCCGGCTTGTAGTGGCCGGGGACCATACGGGTGGTCACGGCGAAGCGGTTCCACACGTTGATCGAGACGATCGCGGCGAGCAGGTGGGAGAGCTCGGCCTCGTCGAAGTGCTCGGCAGCCTTCTCCCACACCTCGTCCGGCACGAAACCGTCGGTCAGCACGGTCACCGCCTCGGTCAGCTCGATGGCCGCGATCTCCTTGGGCGTGTAGAAGTGCCGCGACTCCTCCCAGGCGCTGAGCTGGATGATCCGCTCGACGGACTCACCGGCCGCGATCGCGTCCTTGGTGTGCATGTCGAGGCAGAACGCGCAGTGGTTCAGCTGCGAGGCACGGATCTTCACCAGCTCGCCGATGACCGGGTCGATCCCCTTCCGGGCCGCCGCGTCCAGCCGGACCGCCGCCCGGTAGACGTCGGGGGCGTGCTCGGCCCAGGGCTGCTTCAGCCGGGGCGTGTGCTCGGGGTTGTATCCGGAGGCCGTCGTCTTGTTCTCGTTCGTCGTCATGGCTACGACACTACGACCGGGATGGCGCATGGGTATGGTCCATTCCCATGACGGAATCCTGGGCCACTTTCGGGGCCGACCTGCATCTCGACACCACGGGTTCGACCGGGCTCCGGGCCGGGCTCATGGACGCCCTGCGCGAGGCGGTACGGACCGGCCGCCTGGCCCCCGGCACCCGGCTGCCGTCCTCCCGCGGCCTCGCCGCCGACCTGGGCATGGCCCGCAACACCGTCGCCGACGCCTACGCCGAACTGGTCGCCGAGGGCTGGCTCACCGCCCGCCAGGGCTCCGGCACCCGGGTGGCCGCGCGGGCCGAACCGCGCCCTTCGGCCACCCGGGTGGTCCGGGCCCGCCCGGCCCGCGCCCGGGCCACCCACAACCTGGTGAGCGGGTCGCCCGACCTGGCGACGTTCCCGCGCGCCGAATGGCTCAGGGCGGCCCGCCGCGCCCTGGCCGCCGCACCCCACGATGCCTTCGGTTACGGGGACCCGCGCGGGCGCGTCGAGCTGCGCACCGTGCTCGCCGACTACCTGGCCCGGGCCCGGGGCGTCCACGCCGACCCGGAACGCATCATGATCTGCGCCGGATTCGCGCACGCCCTGAGACTGATGGGGGAAGTGCTGCGCAAGCGCCGGGTGCGGGACGTGGCCGTCGAGTCGTACGGACTCTTCTTCCACCGCGACCTGCTCCGGGACGGCGGGCTGCGGCTGCCCTGCCTGCCGGTCGACGGGCTCGGGGCGCGGACCGGCGAGCTGGCCGGGATGCGGGGGGTGGGCGCGGTCCTGATGACGCCCGCGCACCAGTTCCCCACCGGGGTGCCGCTGCACCCCGACCGCCGGGCCGCGGCGGTGGACTGGGCGCGCGCCACGGGCGGGCTGATCCTGGAGGACGACTACGACGGCGAGTTCCGCTACGACCGCCAGCCGGTCGGTGCGCTCCAGGGCCTCGACCCCGAGCGGGTGGTGCACCTGGGGACGACGAGCAAATCGCTCGCCCCCGGACTGCGGCTGGGGTGGATGGTGCTGCCGGAGTACCTGGTGGGAGAGGCGTGCGAGGCGAAGGGGGAGAGCGACTGGTCGTCGAGCGCGCTGGACCAGCTGACGCTCGCGGAGTTCATCGCGTCCGGCGCGTACGACCGTCATGTGCGCGCGATGCGGCTGCGCTACCGGCGCCGCCGCGACCAGCTCGTGGCGGCCCTGGCCGAACGCGCCCCGCACGTCCGGGTCAGCGGCATCGCCGCCGGGCTGCACGCCGTACTCGAACTGCCCCCGGGCACCGAACCGGCCGCGCTCCGGGCGGCCGCGTGGCAGGGCCTGGCGCTGGAGGGACTCTCGCGGTTCCGCCACCCGGACGCGGCCCCGGACCGCGACGCGCTGGTCATCGGCTACGGCACACCCACCGACAGCGCCTGGGCGGGCGCGCTGGACGCCCTCTGCCGCATCCTGCCCCCGGAGACGGGCTGAGAGCCCCGGGGTATTGCCCGCCCACGGCAGCGCTTTAATCTGACGAACAGCCATACTGGCTCGATTCGTACGGCGGGGGAGACGGAGACATGGCCAAACGCAGGCTGAGGTCGAGCACCGTGGTGCTCGGAGGCATGGGGGTGCTCGCCGCGATGGTGACGTCCTGCGGCTCCGAACCGGACAAGCGGTGCGTCGACCGGCTGACCCAGGACAGGCTGCCCAGCTACGAGTGCAAGAACGGCGACGGCAAGGGCTCGTACTACTACGGCGGCACCAGCAAGAACGGCAGGATCGAGGGCGGCAGCTTCGACAAGTCCGCCGTCGAGCGCGGCGGTTTCGGCTGCTCGGGCAGCGGGGGCGGCTGACCGGAATGGAACGCCGCACCATACAGCCCCGGCCCGACTGGCAGCGGACGGTGGAGGAACAGGGCGTCGTCTTCCCGCTCACCCGCTACCCGGACGGTTCGCTGCGCCCGTACTGGGACGAGAGCGCCTACTACGTCTTCCCGCTGGCCGAGGTCGAGGCCCTGGAGGAGGTCGTCGAGGAGCTGCACACGATGTGCCTGGCCGCCGCCGGGCACATCGTGGAGGAGGACCGCTTCGCCGAACTCGGCATCACCGACCGGCGCCTGGCCGGCCTGGTCGCCCGGTCCTGGCACCGCCGGGACGAGCTGCCCTCGCTGTACGGCAGGTTCGACCTCTGCTACGACGGCACCGGTCCGGCGAAGATGCTGGAGTACAACGCGGACACCCCCACCTCCCTGGTGGAGGCGGCGAGCGCCCAGTGGTTCTGGATGGAGGACCGCTTCCCGGGCGCCGACCAGTGGAACTCGCTGCACGAACGGCTCGTCACGGCCTGGCGGCGGCAGGCCCCCCTGCTGCCGCCGGGGCCCGTGCACTTCGTGCACTCCGAGGGCGACGAGCTGGGCGAGGACCTGATGACCGTCGCCTATCTGCGGGAGACCGCCGAGCAGGCCGGTCTCGACACCGAGGCGCTCGCCATCGAGGCGATCGGCTGGGACCGGCTGAGCGGGCGGTTCGTCGACGAGCGGCTCCGCTTCGTCCGCAGCTGCTTCAAGCTGTACCCGTGGGAGTGGCTGGCGACCGACCGGTTCGGCCCGCAGGTGCTGGACACCCTCGACAACGGCGGCGGCACCGGCACCACCTGCTGGATCGAGCCCGCCTGGAAGATGCTGCTCTCCAACAAGGCGCTGCTGGCGGTCCTCTGGGACCTCTATCCCGGCCACCCGAACCTGCTGCCCTCCTACCTGGACGGCCCTCGCGAGCTGGCCGCGTCCGGCGGGTACGTGGCCAAGCCGCTGCTCGGCCGCGAGGGCGCCGGGGTCACGCTCCACGAGCCGGGCGGCCGTGCCGTGCTCCGGGACGAGCCGTGCTGCTACCAACAGCTGGCGCCGCTGCCCGACTTCGACGGCAACCGGACCGTGCTCGGCGCCTGGGTCGTCGAGGGCGAGGCGGCCGGGCTCGGCATCCGCGAGTCGGCCGGACCGGTCACCGACGAGTACGCCCGCTTCCTGCCGCACGTCATCCTCTGAGGGCGTCCCCGGCCGGGCGGGTCAGCGGAGCACCGCGCCCGCCCGCAGCCAGCCGGTCAGGTCGTCCGTCACCGGCTCGCCCGCCGCCGCGACGTCCCCGCCGATCGCGCCGAGACCGAGCCGGTGCACCGAGGCCCGGTCCCGGCCGTGGTGGCGCATGAAGAGGCCGTCGCCCCCGCTGTCGTCGCCCACCAGCGTCCAGCCGGGGGCGTACCGGGCCACCTCGAAGGTCTCGTTCCGTTCCTGGAGGAGATGCGGGCCGTAGACGTGGACCCCGTTGTCGAGCAGTACGCCCGGCGTCGACCGCCACAGCCGGGCGACCGAGGGGTTGGGCCCCTCCCGCAGTCCGCGCAGCAGCGCCGCCCGGACGGCCAGGAACCCGGCGAAGGACTCCGCGACCGGGTACTCCTCCCCGTCCGCACCGTCCCGCAGAACCACCGGGCACTCCCCGGCCCCGGCCTCGCCGGCGCCCGCCCGGTCGAGGGCGAAGGAGTACGCGTCGCCGCAGTCCGGCTCGACCGCGAAGCACAGCCGGTCGCCGTCCAGCCGCCAGGGCGCGGTGAGGGACTCGTGGGCGTCGGCGGGCCCGATCGTGGCGATCTCCGCCCGCCCGGCCCGCCCGTGCCCGTACGCGGACAGCCACCAGCGGTACGACGGCGGCAGCGGCCCCACCCGCGCCTCCGCCGCCCGGATCAGCTCCTCGGACGGCGGGGCGGGGAGGGCGCGGCGGCCGAAGCCGGGGGAGGCGTCGACCAGCTCCCGCAGCAGTATCGGATCAGGTCTCACGGCCCGGAGTCTGCCAGTCCCCCCGGCCGCGTACGAAAGCCCCGGGGGGTTCGGGACCGTACGACTGCCGCGCCTGCCCGGCGCCGTACGGCAGCCCCGCGGGCCCGGCGCCGTACGGCAGCCCCGCGGGCTCAGCCGCGCAGCACCGCGCGGAGCTGTTCCAGCCCCCAGTCCAGGTCCTCCTTGCTGATCACCAGGGGCGGGGCGATCCGGATCGTCGAGCCGTGGGTGTCCTTGACCAGCACTCCGCGTTCCAGCAGCCGCTCGGAGATCTCCCGGCCGGTGCCCAGGTCCGGGGCGATGTCGACCCCGGCCCACAGCCCCCGGCCGCGTACCTCCTCCACCGTGCCGCCGCTCACCAGCAGTCCCAGCTCGCGGTGCAGGTGGTCGCCCAGCTCGGCGGCCCGCTCCTGGTACTCGCCGGTGTTCAGCATCGCGATGACCTCCAGCGCGACCGCGCAGGCCAGCGGGTTGCCGCCGAAGGTCGAGCCGTGCTCGCCGGGCCGGAACACCCCGAGCACCGCCTGGGAGGAGACCACCGCGGACACCGGCACCACCCCGCCGCCCAGTGCCTTGCCGAGCACGTACATGTCCGGCACGACGCCCTCGTGCTCGCAGGCGAAGGTCTTCCCGGTCCGGCCCAGCCCCGACTGGATCTCGTCGGCGATGAACAGCACGTTCCGTTCGCGGGTGAGCTCGCGGACCCCGGCGAGGTAGCCCGGCGGCGGCACCAGCACCCCGGCCTCGCCCTGAATCGGCTCCATGAGCACCGCCACGGTGTTCTCCGTCATCGCCTCGCGCAGCGCCGTGAGGTCCCCGTACGGCACGATCTCGAACCCCGGCGTGTACGGGCCGAAGCCCTCCCGGGCCTCCGGGTCGGTGGAGAAGCTGATGATCGTCGTCGTCCGGCCGTGGAAGTTGTTGGCGGCGACGATGATCTTCGCCATGCCGTCCGGGACGCCCTTCACCTGGTAGCCCCACTTGCGGGCCGTCTTCACCGCGGTCTCCACGGCCTCCGCGCCGGTGTTCATCGGCAGCACCGACTCCATGCCGCACAGCTCGGCCAGGCGGGTGCAGAAGTCGGCGAACCGGTCGTGGTGGAAGGCGCGCGAGGTGAGTGTCACCCGGTCCAGCTGGGCCTTGGCCGCGTCGATCAGCCGCCGGTTGCCGTGGCCGAAATTGAGCGCCGAGTAGCCGGCCAGCATGTCCAGATAGCGGTGGCCCTCGACATCGGTCATCCAGGCCCCCTCCGCCGTGGCGACGACGACGGGAAGCGGATGGTAATTGTGCGCGCTGTGCGCCTCGGCGGAGGCGATGGCGTGGTCCGTGATCGACACGGGATCTCCGTTCGTCGTAGGGCGGGGCGGGGTGGTGCCCACTTTGTATCGTCGGTCGGATCCGGGACGGGGAAACCTGCGGATTACCGGCGCGCCAGGCCGGTCGGGGGCTGCCGCCCGCACCTGAGACAATGGGTGCCATGGCCTCTGAACGCCCCCGCGTGCTCTCCGGAATCCAGCCCACCGCAGGCTCGTTCCACCTCGGCAACTACCTCGGTGCGGTCCGCCAGTGGGTGGCGCTGCAGGAATCACACGACGCCTTCTACATGGTCGTCGACCTGCACGCGATCACCGTCCCGCAGGACCCCGCGGAGCTGCGCGCCAACACCCGGCTCGCCGTCGCCCAACTCCTCGCCGCCGGTCTCGACCCGGAGCGCTGCACGCTCTTCGTCCAGAGCCACGTTCCCGAGCACGCGCAGCTCGGCTGGGTCATGAACTGCCTGACCGGCTTCGGCGAGGCCTCGCGGATGACGCAGTTCAAGGACAAGTCCGGCAAGCAGGGTGCCGACCGCACCACGGTCGGTCTCTTCACGTACCCGATGCTGATGGTGGCCGACATCCTGCTGTACCAGGCCGACCAGGTCCCGGTCGGTGAGGACCAGCGCCAGCACCTGGAGCTGACCCGGGACCTCGCCGAGCGGTTCAACGGCAACTACGGCGACACCTTCACCGTGCCGGACCCGTACATCCTCAAGGAGACGGCGAAGATCTACGACCTCCAGGACCCGTCGTCGAAGATGAGCAAGTCGGCGCCGACCCCGAAGGGCCTGATCAACCTTCTGGACGAGCCGAAGGTCACCGCCAAGAAGGTGAAGAGCGCGGTCACCGACACCGACACGGTCATCCGCTTCGACCGAGCGGAGAAGCCCGGCGTCAGCAATCTGCTCACCATCCTCTCGACACTCACCGGAACCGGAATCGCGGATCTGGAGCAGAACTACGAGGGCAAGGGCTACGGTGCGCTCAAGACCGACCTCGCCGAGGCCGTGGTCGAGTTCGTCACACCCTTCCGGACCCGTACGCAGGAATATCTGGACGACCCGGAGACGCTGGACTCGATCCTGGCCAAGGGAGCCGAGAAGGCCCGTGCCGTCGCGGCCGAGACCCTGGCCCTGACGTACGACCGGATGGGCCTCCTGCCCGCGAAGCACTGAGGCCGGGGAGAGTCCAAGGACCCTGGCGGTTTCGCCGCTCCAGGCGTCACACTGGCGACGGAAGTCGTATCGGTGGCCGAAAACAGGCCATCGGTCACCGAGTATGAGGAGGACGACGTGGGGACCGTAACGCTTGGCGTTTCGATCGCGGTCCCGGAGCCGTACGGCAGCCTGCTCCAGGAGCGGCGCGCGAGCTTCGGGGATCCGGCCGCGTACGGCATTCCCACCCACGTCACCCTGCTTCCGCCGACCGAGGCGCAGGCGGCCGACCTGCCCGCGATCGAGGCGTACCTCACCCAGATCGCGACGGCCGGCCGCCCCTTCCCGATGCGGCTGTCCGGCACGGGGACCTTCCGCCCCCTCTCGCCGGTGGTCTTCGTCCAGGTCGTCGAGGGCGGCTCGGCCTGCTCCTGGCTGCAGAAGCGGGTCCGGGACGCGTCCGGGCCGCTGGTGCGCGAGCTCCAGTTCCCGTACCACCCGCACGTCACGGTGGCGCACGACATCGCCGAGGAGGCGATGGACCGGGCGTACGCGGAGCTCGCCGACTACGAGGCGTCCTGGACCTGCGGTTCCTTCGCGCTGTACGAGCAGGGCGAGGACAGCGTCTGGCGCAAGATCAACGAGTTCCCGTTCGGTGCCGGGGGCGCGGGCTCCGCGGTTCCCGCACAGGGCGGTTCCTGCGTGGACGAGCCCTCACTGCACAGCTGATCCGCGGCGGCGGCCGGCGGCTTCTAGAGCGGCAGGCGCCGGAACAGCGGGCGCGGCAGGTGCCGCAGCGCCGACATCACCGCCCGGAGCGCGCCGGGCACCCACACCGTCTCCGAGCGCCGCCGCAGCCCCGTCACGATGGCCTCCGCCACTTCCTCCGGGGTCGTGGTGAGCGCCGAGGACTCCAGCGGCGCCGCGGCGAACCGGGCCGGGGCGGACATCGCCGGAGTCGGAGCCGGAGCCGGAGCCGGAACCGTGACCGGGGCCGGAACCGGGATCGGAGCCTGGGCCCGTTCGTCGGCCGGTCCCGGGCGCAGCGCGCCGGGGCGTACGACCATCACGTGCACCCCGGTCCCGTGCAGCGCGTCCCCCAGCCCCTGGGTGAACGCGTCCAGCCCCGCCTTGCTGGACCCGTAGATGAAGTCGGCGCGGCGCACCCGCTCGCCCGCCACCGAGGAGAGCACCACCAGCGAGCCGTGCCCCTGCGCCTGGAGCGCTCCGGCGCACACCAGCCCGGCCGAGACCGCCCCGGTGTAGTTCGTCTGGGCGACCCGGACCGCGGCGAGCGGCTCCTCCTCGTCGCGTCCCTGGTCGCCCGCGATGCCGAAGGCGAGGAGCACCAGATCGATGTCGCCCTCGGCGAAGACCTCGCCGAGCACGGCCTCGTGGGACGCGGAGTCGAGGGCGTCGAAGCCGACGGTGCGGACGTCGGCGCCGCGTGAGCGCAGCTCGTCGGCGGCCGCGTCGAGGGCGGGCGAGGGGCGTCCGGCCAGGTGGACCCTGCGGGTCCGCAGGGCGATCAGCCGCCGGGCGGTGGCCAGGGCGATCTCCGAGGTACCGCCGAGGACGAGCAGGGACTGCGGGGCTCCGAAGGCGTCCTTCACGGGAACACTCCTTGCAGACGGGGACGATGACGACGGGGAATGCCCGGACGGGCGGGGCGGAACGGCGGGCGGGGCGGAACGGCGGCGGGGCAGCGCGAAGGGCGGGCGCGCAGGCGGGTCCACGGTGGCGGGCGGCGCGCACGGGCGGGCGTGGGAGACCGCCGGGCGGGCGTGGGAGGTCCGGTCACAGCGACAGACGCCGCGAGAGGTCCGAGCGGAAGGCGCCGCCCGGGTCCAGTCCGGCCCGCAACGCCCGGAAGTCCGCCAGCCTCGGGTACATCGCGGCCAGCAGCTCCGGCCGCAGCCGGGAGTCCTTCGCCAGGCAGACCCGGCCGCCGGCCGCCGCCACCTCCGCGTCCAGCCCGTCCAGGAACCGGCCCAGCCCGGGCAGCCCGGCCGGCAGGTCGAACGCCAGCGCCCACCCCGGCGCCGGGAAGGACAGCCACCCCGGACCACCGGCACCGAACCGCTTGAGCACCGCGTCGGACGCCGGGCAGCGCCGCTGGGAGATCCGGCCCACGATCCGGCGCAGCGCCTCCTCCCGGCCGTGCCCGACGACGAACTGGTACCGCACCGACCCGGTGCGCCCGGCCCCCGTACCCCACTGCGGCAGGCCGCCGTGCGGCTGGAAGAACGCCCCGAGCCGCTGGAGTTCGCCGACCCGGTACCGGGGCGCGGCACGGTAGCGGACCTCGCCCAGCAGCCCGGCGGAGGCCCCGCCGAGCAGGGCCTGGGGCAGGAGCGTGGACCCGGCGGTCAGCGGGCCGGGGTGGAACGAGAGCGGTGCGCGCCGGGCGTACGCCGGGAGGGCGTCGCGGGGTACGTGTTCCGCCCGGGTGAGGACGGCGCGTCCGGTCGCCCGGCCCCGGGCGCGCAGGTCGACCCAGGCGGCCGAGTAGCGGTAGCGGTGGTCCCCGGCGCAGAGCCGGGCCAGCAGGTCGTCCAGGTCGACGGCGCGCTCGGTGTCGACCGACAGCCAGGGGCTGCCGACCCGGCGGCACCGGAGCGTGGCCGAGAGGATCACCCCCGTCAGGCCCAGTCCGCCGGTGGTCGCGTCGAAGAGCTCGGTGCCCGGCCGGACCGTACGGAGTTCGCCCCCGGCGGTCAGCAGCTCCAGTTCCTGGACGTGCCGGGAGAAGGAGCCGTCGCCGTGCTGGTCGCGCCCGTGGATGTCGGCGCCGATCGCACCGCCCAGCGTCACCTGGCGGGCCGTTGGGGCGGCGGGGACGAACCAGCCGAGCGGCAGCAGCAGTTCGGCCAGCCGGTGCAGGCCGATCCCGGCCTCGCAGACCACCAGCCCGGACCGCGCGTCGATGGTGCGGACGCGGTCCAGGGCGGTCATGTCGAGGACGGAGCCGCCCGCGTTCTGCGCCGCGTCGCCGTGGGCCCGGCCGTGGCCCCGGGCGATGGAGCCGCGCGGGCCGCACCCGCGTACCGTCGCCGCCGCCTCCTCGTACGAACGGGGGCGGAATCGCAGGGCGGTCGTCGGGGCGGTACGGCCCCAGCCGGTCAGGGACACGGTGTCGACGGACATGACGGTGACCGTATCGCCCGGGAAAACCCTTTTGAGGTATTTGTTACAACACTCACCGATATGGAGCAGTGTGACGCACCGAAGGGCCGCCGACCCGTACGGTGGCCGAGGCCGGGCCGGGCCCCGGGCCGTGGCCGATTCCAGTTTTCCGCGTCCGGGAGGGTAGGCGTAGGGCATGGACTGGCTGAAAAACCTTCCCGTCGTCGGGCCGATCGTCACCCGGCTGATGACGACGCACATCTGGCGCTCCGTCGAGAGGCTCCAGCAGGTCCACTGGGCCAGGCTCGCCGCCGCGATCACCTTCATCAGCTTCCTGGCGATCTTCCCGCTGCTCGCGGTCGGCGCGGCGATCGGGGCCGCGCTGCTCACCCCCGAGCAGCTGCACCGGATCGAGGCCAGGCTCGCCGAGCAGGTGCCCGGCATCTCCGACCAGCTCGGCATCGAGAACCTGGTGGCCCACGCGGGCACGGTGGGACTGGTGGCCGGCGCCGTGCTGCTCCTCACCGGGATCGGCTGGATCGGCTCGATGCGCGACTGCCTGCGTGCCGTCTGGGGCCTGGACGACGTGGACCTCGGCAACCCGGTGCTGCGCAAGCTCAAGGACACGGGGCTGCTGTTCGGCCTCGGCGGGGCGGCGCTCGCCACCTTCGCCGTGTCGTCGGTCGGCTCGGTCGCCGTCGGCTGGGCGGCCGGGCTGCTGGGCATCTCGGACCGGGGTGCGGGCGGCGTGGTGCTGCGGGTGGCCGCCCTGGTGGTGGCGGCGCTCGCCGGATTCCTGCTGCTGCTCTACATGCTGACGCTGCTGCCCGGCGTCGAGCCGCCCCGGCGCAGGCTGCTGGTCGCCGCGGCGATCGGCGCGGTCTGCTTCGAACTGCTCAAGCTGCTGCTCGGCAGCTACATCAGGAGCGTGGCCGCGAAGAGCATGTACGGCGCCTTCGGGGTGCCGGTGGCGCTGCTGCTGTGGATCAACTTCTCGGCCAGGCTGCTGCTGTTCTGCGCCGCGTGGACCGCGACACCGAGCCGCGGCGAGGGGGCCGTCGAGAAGAACGGCGAGAAGAACGGCGAGAGGAAGGGCGAGAGGAAGCGGGAGGACGGAGACGGGGGCGCCGGGCAGGCGCCCCCGGCCGTCAGTCGCGAGGACGGCGGCGCATCAGGTCCGGCAGCGGCCAGCGCCGGTTGACCAGGAACACCCCGCCGGCCAGCAGCACCAGGACGCCCCCGGTGATGCCCAGCGCGACCCCCGCACCGCCTCCGCCCTGTTCGGCCGCGGCCGTCTTCGACGCGTCCCGCGCGGGACCGTTCTGGCCCGCGCTCCCGCCCTTGGCCTGCTCGGCCGCGGAACCCTTGCCGGTCCCGGAGCCGGTGTCGGCGGACTTCGGGGGCACCAGCTCACCGACCGGAGTGATCTTGCCGCTCGCCGCGAAGCCCCAGTCGAGCAGGTCGGCGGCCTCCTCGTAGACGGCGTGGGCCTTCTCGGAGGAGGGGTTCATGACGGTGACGAGCAACACCTTGCCGTTGCGTTCGGCGACGCCGGTGAAGGTGTTCCCGGCGTGCGTGGTGTAGCCGTTCTTGACGCCCGCGATGCCCTTGTACGGGGTGACTCCGGCCGCGCCGGTGAGCAGCTTGTTGGTGTTCTGGATGGCGAAGGTCTCGCGCTTGCCGTTCTTCTTCACCTCGCCGGGGAACTGAGCCTCGGCGGTCGCGCAGTACTCCCGGAAGTCCGCCTTCTGCAGCCCGCTGCGGGCGAACAGCGTCAGGTCGTAGGCGCTGGAGACCTGCTTGGGCGCGTCGTACCCGTCGGGCGACACCACCTTCGTGTCCAGGGCCTGCAACTCCTCGGCGTGCGCCTTCATGGCGTCGACGGTCTTGGGGACACCGCCGTACATCGAGGACAGCACGTGCACCGCGTCGTTGCCCGAGCGCAGGAACACCCCGAGCCACAGGTCGTGGACCGTGTACGTGAGCTTCTCCTTGATGCCGACCAGGCTACTGCCCTCGCCGACCCCCGCCAGGTCCTCGTCCTTGACGGTGTACTTCATGGTCTTCGGCTGGAGCGCGGGCATCACGGTGTCCGCGAAGAGCATCTTCAGCGTGGAGGCGGGAGGCAGCCGCCAGTGCGCGTTGTGCGCGGCGAGCACCTCGCCGTTCTCCGCGTCGGCCACGATCCAGGACCTGCCCGTGAGCTCCTTCGGCAGCACCGGCGCGCCCGGCCCCAGCTTGACCTGCGTACCGGCCCGGCCCAGCAGTTCGCCACCGACCTGGGACATGACCGCGGGCGGCTTCGGCTGTTCGTCGGAGGTGTCCTTGCCGTCCGCCGACGCCGGGGTCACGGCAAAGGTGGACAGCAGAGCGGTGGAAGCGACCATCAGGGCGGTCTTCTTGAGAGCAGGCACGGTCGGAAACGTACAGGGTGAAGATATGAAGATGTGCCTGGATGGCTTGACCCGCCGGGCGGAACGCCGGGACGGCCCACCCCGGACGCCCCGGCCGGAACGCTGCGGAGATACTGGGTCCATGAAGCTCAGCCGCCCCGTCTCCTGGTTCCTGCTCGCCTTCGGGGTGTGGAGCTGGTTCATCTGGGTCACTTTCGTCAAAAACCTGTGGAAGGACGGCAGCGGACTCGCCTTCGACGACGCGGGTGACCCGACTGCGTACTTCTGGGTCCATCTGCTGCTCGCCATCACGTCCTTTCTTCTGGGGACGGCCATCGGCGTGATCGGGTTCCGTGGAGTCAGGGCCCTGCGCCGCGAACGCGCGTAACAGGCCGTACCCCCGGCAAGCTGTACGGCCGGACAAGCTGCACGACCGGACGAGCCGGACGACCGGCTGGAGGACACATGGCAGTGGCGGGTCTCGCGGTGGCGGTGGTCGTGGTGCTCGCACTGCTCGCCGCGGTGCACCGCTACCTCTGGCGCCGTTTCGTCGGCGACACGACGGCCGAGGGCAGCGTCGCGCGCCGGATCGGCACGGTCGCGGCGTACGTCCTGCCCGCGCTGAGTATCGGCGCGCTGGTCTCCGGCCGTGCGGGGGCGCCCTTCCCGCTCCAGCAGGTGCTGGCCTGGCCGGGCTATCTGTGGCTGGCCGCGGTGCTGTATCTGACGCTGGCGCTGCTGGTGGGGGAGGCGGTACGCCCGCTGCTCCGCCGGGCGCTCGAGGCCCGCGCCGACCGGGCGCGCCGGGCGGACCACCAGGAGACCGCCGCGTCCCGGCCCGCACCCGACGCCGGCTCCGAGCCCGCCGCCGCGTCCCGGCCCGCCGCCACACCGCAGGCCCCCGCCGTCACGCCGCAGGCCTCCGCCGCGCCCGGCACCCTGGTCGCCGAGCCCCCGGCACCGCCCCGGCCCGAACTGCCCGGACGGCGGCTCTTCGTCGCGCGCGCCGTGGGGGCGGCCGCCGCCGTGGCGGGTCTCGGCACGGTCGGCTACGGCACCTACGGGGTGCTGCGCGGGCCGCGCGTCAAGCGGATCACCGTGCCGCTCGCCAAGCTGCCGCGCGCCGCGCACGGCTTCCGGATCGCCGTCGTCAGCGACATCCACCTCGGCCCGACCCTCGGCCGCGCCCACACCCAGCGGATCGTCGACACCGTCAACGCGACCCAGCCGGACCTGATCGCCGTCGTCGGGGACCTCGTCGACGGCAGCGTCGCCGACCTCGGGCCGGCCGCGGAGCCGCTCGCCCGGCTCCGCTCCCGGCAGGGGAGTTTCTTCGTGACCGGAAATCACGAGTATTACTCCGGGGCCGCCCAATGGATCGACGAAGTAAGGGAATTGGGTCTGCACCCGCTGGAGAACGCCCGGGTGGAGATCGACGGATTCGATCTCGCGGGCGTCAATGACGTCGCAGGTGAGAGCGAGGGGCAGGGCCCGGACTTCGCCCGCGCGCTCGGCGACCGCGACCGCACCCGCGCCGCCGTCCTCCTCGCCCATCAGCCCGTCGTCATCCATGACGCCGTCGCCCACGGCGTGGACCTCCAGCTCTCCGGGCACACCCACGGAGGCCAGCTCTGGCCGGGCAACTACGTGGCGGATCTGGCCAATCCCACGGTCGCCGGACTCGACCGGTACGGCGACACACAGCTGTACGTTTCGCGCGGCGCGGGCGCCTGGGGCCCGCCCGTACGGGTCGGCGCACCCTCCGACATCACCGTCGTGGAACTCGCCTCGCTCCGGGCGTGACGCTCAGTGAGTGAACAGTTTCGGACTCCTTTGTGGGGCCAAAGGTTTCAACTGTCGAACAAAAGGCTATGAGTCACAGTTTTGGTCTTCCCGATGTGAAAATCGTGTGATTGGCTACCCGTGAGCATGCGGTGATGTGCGTTCCTGAGCGCGACACCGAGGTGGGGCTGGTAAGGGAGAGCACGGCACATGCGGTCGATCCGGGTACGGATTCTCGCGGTAATCGCGGTATTGGTCATCGCAGGCGCGGTCGCCTGGCAGTTGCTCCCCTCGGACGAGGTGACGAACGACCCCATCGCCGTCGGCACGACGGACGAGGTCACCTCGCTCGACCCCGCGGGCGCGTACGACGCGGGTTCCTGGGCGCTGTACAGCAACATCTACCAGTCGCTGCTGACCTTCAAGTCCGGCGCGGTCGTGCCGGAGCCCGACGCCGCCGAGAGCTGCGGGTTCATAGGCCAGAAGCTCCAGACGTACCAGTGCAAGCTCCGTGACGACCTGACGTTCTCCAGCGGGCGCCAGATCACCGCCGAGGACGTCAAGTTCTCCATCGAGCGCATGATCAGGATCAAGACGGACGTCGGTCCCTGGGTGCTCTTCCCGAGCCTCAAGAACGTGGTGACCGAGGGCCGCACCATCACCTTCAACCTCACCGCGCGCGACGCGACCTTCCCGCAGAAGCTCGCCACCGGCGCGGGTTCGATCGTCGACCGCGAGGCGTACCCGGCGAACAAGCTCCGCGAGGGGAACACGATCGAGGGCTCGGGGCCGTTCCTGCTCCGGTCGTACCAGCCGGGCAAGATCGCCGAGCTGGTCCCCAACCCCCGCTACAAGGGCGCGCTGAGCAAGACCGGTGTTCCGGTCACCGTGCACTACTACGGGACGTCGGACGAGCTCCAGAGCGCCTGGGCGGCCAAGAAGATCGAGGTCACCCACCGCGAGCTGCCGCCCGCCGTCCTCGCCGAGCTGAACCCCGGCGACCCCGACCTGCGCGTCACCGAGGCGGACAGCGCCGAGATCCGCAACATGGTCTTCAACGTCCGGCCCGGCTCCCCGCTGGCCAACAAGAAGGTCCGGCAGGCCATCGCCGCGATCGTCGACCGGGGCTCGCTGGTGAGCAAGGTCTACAAGGGCACGGTCGCGCCGCTCTACTCGCTGATCCCGCAGGGCTACATCGGGCACAGCACCCCGTTCTTCGACGCCTACCCCTCGGTCAACCGGGAGCGCGCCAAGCAGCTGCTGCAGGATGCCGGCGTACAGACGCCGGTGAAGCTCGAATTCGGCTACCGCGGCGGTGACGACACGTACGACCACGAGACCCAGGAGCTCCGCCGCCAGCTGGAGGCCGACGGGCTGTTCAAGCTGAACGTCCACGCCGTCGACTGGAAGAAGTTCCAGAAGGGCTACGCCTCCGGCAAGTACGACGTGTACACGGTCGGCTGGCTCCCCGACTACCCGGACCCCGACACCTTCAGCCAGCCGCTCGTCGGCAGCGGCAACAGCCTCCACAACGGCTACTCCAGCAAGAAGGTGGACGACCTGATCAGCGACACGCTCCAGTACAGCGACCGCGGGCGCACCTCGACCGACTTCAAGGAGCTCCAGGCGCTGGTCGGTGAGGACGTACCGCTGGTTCCGCTCTGGCAGCAGAAGGACTACGTCATCAGCACGACGGACGTCTCCGGTTCGCAGTACCTCTCGGACGGCACCGGCATCTGGCGGCTCTGGGAGCTGAAGCGCATCTGACGCGGCCCGGCCCCAGGGGGGCGGTCTCCGGCACCGGCCGGGGCCGCCCCTTCGCCGTATCCCCGCCCGGAAGCCGGAAGCCGGAAGCCGGAAGCCCGGCGGGAGGACGCCCTACGCGCCCCGTGCGCGCCCCGCCGGAGCGCCGGGCAGGAACTCCACCAGTACGCCGTGGACCTGCCGCACCAGCGGCCGCAGCAGCCGGAACCGGGTGAGTGCGACGGCCCGGGCGACGATCGGCGCACTCCGCTCCACCAGGCGGCGGCTGCGCCCGGTGCGCTCCGTGCGGTCGTAGACCCAGTACAGCACCAGGCCCATCTGCATCAGCCACATCAACTGCGGGAGCAGTTCGGCCAGTTCGCGGTCGGCCTTGGTGTCCGAACCGGCCAGGCACTGCCGGTGGATGGAGATCACCGCCTCGCGGGCCGCCGTCGACTCCGTGGAGAACGGGCTGAGCGGGCTCTCCGGATCGGCGGCGTTCTTGAAGAACTGGGCGGCGAAGCGGTGGTACGGCTCCGCCACGTCCAGCCAGGTGAGCAGGACCCCGCGGATGCGCGCCGCGAGGTCGCGGTCACCGTCCAGGACCGGGCGGACGGCCGCCGCGTGCTCGGCGGCGAGCCGGTCGTAGAAGCCCTGGACCAGGTGTTCCTTGTTGGTGAAGTAGTAGTAGGCGTTCCCCACGGAGACGCCCGCCTCCTGGGCGATGGCCCGCATCGTCGTCCGGTCGTAGCCGCGCTCCTGGAAGAGCCGCAGCGCCGTTTCGAGGATGAGGGTGCGGGTCTGCTCGCTCCTGGGAGTCCTGGTTTCCTTCACGGCCTTCACTTCCTTCACCACGATTCCCCGAGGGTATCCGGCCCGTGGTGGACGGCCGTCAGATGCTCATCGTGCGGGCGGTGTTGACCTGGGCCATCACCATCGGGAAGGTCTCGGGGCCGAGCGCCGGGATCATCGTGGAGTGGTGCCGGCCGTCGCTGACCACGGTCACCTGCACGAAGCCGGTCGTCTGCTTCTCCTTCATCAGCAGGAACAACAGGCCCACCAGGCAGAACAGCGCGAAGACGATCGCGAGCACGATCGCCACCGTCGGGATCTTCTCCTCGGTGCGGGTCAGGTCCGTGGCCGTCCACGCCGAGCCCTTGAGCGGCATCGCCCCGCTCGGCGTGACGATCTGGTCGTTCATCACGGCGATGTCGCCGAGGACCAGCACCGGCATGCCCGCGCCCGGCGGCAGACCGGGCATGCCCGCGCCCGGCGGCATCCCCGGCTGCTGCGGGAAGCCCGCGCCCTGCTGCTGGGGGAAGCCCTGGTAGGGAGCGCCCTGGTCCGGCTGCTGGGCCGTCGGCCCCCACTTGTACGAGTCGTCCGCGTACGGATTCGGATCGCTCAACGCATCCCCGCTCTCGATCGGTCCTGTGCGCCCCGGGCCTGCTGGACCGGCGGCGGTGAACCGGTGCCGGGTTCCGGACGCGGTTCCGGACGACCGTACCGCCATGACCCGGCGGAACGGCAAGAGGCCCCGCCCCCGGGTGCTGGAC
>NZ_JBHJQP010000158.1:0-19222 GCF_042262625.1 Streptomyces sp. NPDC056347
GAGTCGGTGGTCGCCGGGGCGGATGTGCTCGCCCTGGCGGCGGGGCTGAACACCAGCCGCCTGCTCACGGCCGGGATGGCCGACGACTTCGCGACATTGGACGAAGACGCGGCGACCCTCGCGGACAACCTGTACGGGGCGGCCGGGGCGCTCCAGAGCCTCGCGACCCTGGCCACCGTCGTCGTCTTCCTCATCTGGTTCCGGCGGGTACGGCTGAACGCCGAGATCTTCGACCGGAGCATGCAGCGGATGCGGCCCGGCTGGGCCATCGGCGCCTGGTTCGTCCCGATCGCCAACCTGGTGCTGCCGCGCCGGATCGCGGGCGGCATCTGGACCGCCAGCGCCCAGACGAACACCGACGGCAGCTGGCGCCACGTCCCCGCCACCGTGATGAACCTGTGGTGGGGCGTCTGGATCTGCTCGCTGATCCTCTCCCGGTTCGCGCAGCTGCGGTACCGGACGGCCGAGCTGCCCGAGGAGATCGTGAACGCGGTCGACCTGACGATGGCGACCGACGCGCTGGACATCGTGGCCGCCGTCCTGGCCATCCTCTTCGTGCGCAAGCTGACCCGGATGCAGGGCGAGCGGGCGGCCCTCGGGACGTACCCGCTGGGCACCACGCCCGCGTTCTGAGCCGGGCCCGGGCGGCGGTGTCCGGCCGCCGCCCGGCCCCTGCCGTTCTCAGCGGGTGCCGTCGGCGAGCGCCTCACCGGTCTCGTCGCGCAGCAGCTGTACGTACTCCCGCGTCCAGGATTCGACCGTCGCCCGGTCCCACAGGTCGGACGAGTACTCCACGGCGCCGTCCAGCACGTCCCCGGCCGGGGTCAGCACCATGACGAACTCCGACCGGGACGCGTCCGCGGCGACCTCCGTCACCGTCGTGGTGAGCCCCGGCAGCTCCATCCCCGTGTCCAGCGAACTCTCGTAGGCCAGGTGGATGCCCAGGCCCTCCGGCAGCTGGACGCCCCTGCGCTCCCGCATCGCCGGGGTCACCTGACGCGGGGACATGGCGTGTTCCATGCCCAGGACCGTCGTACGGGTGACCCGGTCGGTCAGCGCCCCGAAGGTGCCGGTGCGCGCGTCACGGACCCGCAGGGCGAGGGCCAGGGCCGTGCAGCCGATCAGGGACTCGAACTCGCGGCTCTCCCGGCCCGCGTAGGAGATGGCCAGTACCACGTCGTCCTGCGCCGCCTTGGTGGCCAGCAGCCGGCCGAGTGCCGCCGCGGTCACCACGAAGGGGGTCGTCGCCCGCTGGGCGGCCAGCCGTTCCACGGCCGCCCGGACCTCGGCGGGCACGGTGAACCCGATGACCCCGCCCCGCCCGCTGAGGGTGTCGGGCCGCGGCCGGTCCAGCGGCAGGTCCGCGGTGAAGGGGGCGTCGACGAGCTCGTCCAGCCAGTAGTCCGTGCGGCGCTCATGGGTCGCCGCGGCGTGGGCGAGCTGCCAGTGCGCGTACTCCACGTGCTGCGGGGCCGTGGGCGGCAGACCGGGTCCGGTCCCGGTGACGGCCGCCCGGTAGAGCGCGGC
Organism: Streptomyces sp. NPDC056347; assembly: GCF_042262625.1. Taxonomy (NCBI): domain Bacteria; kingdom Bacillati; phylum Actinomycetota; class Actinomycetes; order Kitasatosporales; family Streptomycetaceae; genus Streptomyces; species Streptomyces sp. NPDC056347. The sequence goes on from NZ_JBHJQP010000158.1 coordinate 1,528, forward strand.
GAGTTCCTTCAGCAGCGTGGTCACCGCCCACCCGTCGCAGGTGCAGTGGTGCAGCACCAGCAGCAGCTCCCACTCCTCGGCGCCGGTGCGCAGCAGCCGGGTGGAGAGGACGTCCGCCTCGAAGGGGTCCAGCGGGGTCTCCGCCGCCCGTTGCGCGAGCCGTCGCACCTCGGCCCGCCGTTCCGGCTCCGGGAGCGCGGTGAGGTCGTCGACCGGCAGCTCGTGGGGGCGGGGTTCGAGCACTTCCTGCCGCCAGGAGTCCTGGCCCTCCCGCACCAGGCGGGTGCGCAGCACCTCATGGCGCTCCGTCAGCTCCTGGAGCACGGTGCGGAGCGTTCCCGGGTCCAGCCGGCCTTCGAGGGTGATCCGCAGGGCGACGTTGAAGACCTGCGGCTTGGGGTGCAGGGCGTGCACGGTGGCGAAACGGGCCTGCTGGTGGCTGGCCGGACCCGAGCGGACGACCTCGCGCGATCCGGCGCCGTGCAGGAACTCCGTCATCGCGCGCAGCGTGGGCTCCTGGTAGAGGCGGGAGAGCGGGTACTCGATGTCCCAGGTCTCCCTGATCCGGTTGACCAGCCGCATCGCGGTGAGCGAATGTCCGCCCAGGTCGAAGAGGGAGACGTCCGGACCGATGTCCGGGGCGGTGAGGCCGAACTCGGCCGCCCAGAGCTCGCGCAGCCCGTTCTCGGTCGCGGTACGGGGTGCGGTCCCCGGCTCCGGTCCGCCGCTTCGGGGGGTGTGCTCCCCGACGGGCGGGGCGAAGGGGGCGACCGGCGGGAGCTGGGCCCGGTCCACCTTGCCGTTGGCGGTCAGCGGCAGTTCGGTGAGGACCTGCCAGGCGCGCGGCACCAGGTACTCCGGCAGGCGGTCGCGCAGTTCCCCGGCCCACCGGTCCGTGCGGTCGGGGCCCGGGCCGGCGGGTACCACGTAGGCGGCCAGGAAGGTCTCGCCGTTGGTGTGGCGGCGTCCGACGACGGCCGCCCGGCGGACACCGTCGAGACCGGCCAGCACCTGCGCGACCTCCTCCGGCTCGACCCGGAAGCCGCGGATCTTCACCTGGTCGTCGGTACGGCCCACGAACACGAGCCGCCCGTCCGCCGTCCAGCGGACCAGGTCACCCGTGCGGTAGTGACGGTCTCCCGCGCCGTCGTCCGTACCGTTGCCCGCACGGTTCTCCGGAGCGGCGGCGAACCTCTCCGCGGTGAGGTCCGGCCGGTTCAGATAACCCGCGGCCACCCCCGGGCCGCCGACGAGGAGTTCGCCCACCGCGCCGATGGGCACCGGCTTGTCCGACGCGTCCACCACGCGCAGCGTGACGTTGTCGACCGGACGTCCGATCGCGATCACGTCCGCCCCGGGCCCGGGCCCGACCGTGTCGACGACGCACAGCACGGTCGTCTCGGTGGGGCCGTACACGTTCACCGTCTCGTAGGCGGCCTCGGGCCGGGGGCGCACGCGCAGCGCCTCGCCGCCCAGCAGCAGGTGGCGCAGCGGCGGCTGATCGGCCACCGGCAGGCGCAGCACCTGCTCGCCCAGGGCGGTCGGAAGGATGCTGAAGGAGATGTCCCGGTCGGCGTACCACCGGGCCAGGGCCAGCGGGTCGCGGCGGACGGGTTCACCGGCCACGACGACCGTGCCGCCCGCCGTCAGGGCGGGCCAGATCTCCAGCAGCGAGGCGTCGAAGCTCTGGCTGCACACGACGGCACTGCGGTCGTCGGCGGTGAACGCGAAGCGTTCGTGGTGCCACTGGCAGAGGTCCACGAGACCGCGGTGCGTGAGCACGACCCCCTTGGGCGTGCCGGTGCTGCCCGAGGTGTGGATGACGGCGAACGGTGACGAGGGGGAGACGTCCGCCGCGCGCCCGGGGGCCCACGTCGGGGCGGCGTCCGGTGCGACGACGGCCACCGACCCGGGCAGCCCCAGCTCCTTCGCCCCGGCCGCCCCGCTGATCACCGTACGGGTGCCGCTCGCGGCGATCACCTGCGCGGCGCGGACGGCCCCGAGCGACGGATCGAGCGGCACGTACGCGCAACCGGCCCGCGCCACGGCGAGCAGCGCCACGACGAGCTCCGCCGAGCGCGGCAGCCACACCGCCACCAGCGGCTCCCGCTCCCCCTCCGCCCGGTGTTCCGAGAGCACGGCGGCGAGCCGCCCGGCCCGCTCGTCCAGCTCCCCGTAGGTCAGTACGGCGTCCTCGTCCACCACCGCGGTCCGCGCGGGGTGCGCCGCCGCCTGGCGGGCGACCCAGCCGTGCACGGTGGTGTCCGCGACCGGCCGGACGGGGCCGCGCCCCCAGCCCTCCGGCACCTGGTCGCCCTCGGCAGCCGTGCGCGCGAGCAGGGACAACGGGGTGGCGGGCCGGTCGACGGCGGCGGTCAGGAGGTCGCGGAAGACCGTGAAGAACCGGTCGACGGTGTCCGGGTCGAACAGGTCCGCGTTGTACTCCAGATGGCAGCGCACGCCCTCCGGCCGGTCGGTGAAGTAGACCGTCAGATCGGTCAGCGCCTTGTCGGGGCCCGCGTCCAGCGCCTCCGCCTCGATACCGGGGAGGTCCAGGCGGAACGGTTCCGCGGACTGGAACTCGGCGCAGGTCTGGAACACCGGGGTGCGGTCCGTCCGGCGCGGCGGCGCGAGGGCGCGCACCACCTCCTCGAACGGTGTCTCCGCGTGGTCGTAGGCGTCGAGCGCGACGGCCCGCACCCGCTCCAGCAGCGTCGTGAACCCGGGATCGCCGCTCAGGTCGACGCGCAGGGCGAGGGTGTTGACGAAGAAGCCGATCAGCTCCTCGGCCCGCTGCGGCCGGTCCGAGACCGGGATGCCGATGACGAGGTCGTCCTGCCCCGTGACCTGGCGCAGCATCGCCGCCCAGCCGGCCACCAGGGTCATGAACAGGGTGGCGCGGTGGCTCCGGCCCACCTGCCTGACCTGCTCGGACAGGCCGGGGTCGAGGGAACAGAAGACGGCGCGGCCCCGGGAGGTCATCTCCGCCGGGCGGGGGCGGTCGGCGGGCAGGTCGAGGACCGGCAGGTCACCGGCGAGCACCCGGGTCCAGTGGGCCAGGTCCCGCGCGGTGCCGGGGCCGTCCGCCGCCGCGCGCCGCTCCCGCGCGTACGCGGCGTAGCTCCAGGCGAGCGGGGGCGGGCCGGTCCTCGTGCCGTCGAGTTCCGCCCGGTAGAAGGCGGAGAGGTCCCGGCACAGGACGGTCGCCGAGGCGGCGTCGACCACGATGTGGTGGAACGACATGACCAGTACGTGCTCGTCGTCGGCGGTGCGTACGAGCCTGCTGACGAACAGCGGGCCGTTCTCCAGGTCGAAGCGGCGGGCGCTCTCCGCCGCCAGTGTCTCCCGCACGGTGTCCTCGGGCCGGAGCGTGCCGTCCACCGGCTCGAAGTCCGGCTCGGCGCCGTCCCGCACCAGCTGGACCGCCGAGTCGCCCGCCGGCCGGAAGACGGTGCGCAGCCCTTCGTGGCGGTCGACGAGGCGGCGCAACGCGGTGCGCAGCGCCCCGGCGTCGAGCGGGCCGCGCAGCCGGATGGCCTTCACCTCGTTGTAGGCGGTGCGTCCCGGAAGCAGCCGCTCCAGGAACCAGATCCGCTCCTGGCCCGGGGACAGCGGCGTGCCCGGGTCGGGGGCCCGCCGCTCCTGGTGCCGGCGGCGCAGCGCGTCCAGCCGGGGGAGTCCGGCGCGCAGCCGGTCCGCGGAGACGCCGAAGTCGACCAGGGCGACGATCTCGTCCGCGCCCGCGTCGGTCACCGCCTCGACCACCGGCAGCACGGTGTCCACCTCGCCGATCAGGGCCCGCTGGTCGCAGTAGCGGCCGTAGGCGCGGCGGAAGACCACGTCCAGGTCGTCCTCGCTGAGCGAGCCGAGGTCGGTGGTGACCCCGAGGCTGTTGGTGACGCCGCTGAACAGGGAGAGCGAGGCCTGCATGTAGCGGGCCATCGGCGCGAAGGCCTCGGCCCGGGCGGTGCCGTGGTCCTCGCCGAGATAGGTGTGCAGCAGGACGGCGACCCGCCCGGCGTCCGGGTCGAGGCCGTGCCGCGCCCGGGCGCGGCGGTAGCGGGCGATGTTGTCCCGGAGCTGGTCGATGTCCTGGGTCATCAGGTTGGTCACGATGCCCAGGTCGTGCGCGGCGGCCCGTTCGTACGACTCGGGGTTGCCGACCACCGCCGTGTAGAGCGGTGGCATCGTCTGGACGGGGCGGGGGAAGAGCCGGATCTCCCGTTCGCCGTCGCCGGTGGTGCGGCGCAGCGGCTCGCCCCGCCACAGGCTCCGCACCTCTTCCAGCCGGTCGTACATCTCCTGCTTGTGCGGTCCGAAGCGCTCGGGGAAGAAGACGAAGTCGTTGGCGTTCCAGCCGCTCGCGACGCCGAGGCCGACGCGTCCGCCGGAGAGGTTGTCCGCCATGGACCACTCCTCCGCCACCCGGATCGGGTCGTGCAGCGGGAGGACGACCGAGCCCGCGTTGAGGCGGATGCGCCGGGTCTCCCGGGACAGCGCGGCGGCCAGGACGGCGGGGTTCGGGAAGAGGCCGCCGAAGGAGTTGAAGTGGCGTTCGGGCATCCACAGCGCCTCGAACCCGTGGTCGTCGGCGAACCGGGCCGCCTCCATGAGGAGTTCGTAGCGGCCCTCTCCCGGGCCGGTCCCGGCGCCGGGACCGTCGTCCGGTTCCGGGTAGTCGCCGAAGAAGTAGAGGCTGAAGTCGGCGCGGCGCGGTGTCGCGGGGGCGGCGGAAGGCGCATCGGCCACGGGTTCGGGTACGGCGGGAGCGGCGGCAGCGACGGGCGTGGCGGGAGCGGCGGCAGCGGCGGGCGTGGCGGGCGTGGCGGGAGCGGCGGCGGGCGCTTCGGCCGCCGGGGACCGGACGGGAGCGGGTCGCGGGGGCAGCACCTTGCCGGTACGGAAGAACCCGGCCTTCCTCAGGTCCCGCAGCGACCCCCGTACGGCCTCGTCCACGTGCTCGATGTCGCCGTCGGTGTGTGCCGTGGAGAGGAAGAAGTTGCGCCACTCCCACACGTGCACGCCCCGCAGCATCAGGTGGTAGTAGAGGAGTTCCATGTCGGCGCGGTGCTCGAAGCGGAACTGGGAGCCGAACCAGCCCATCCGCAGCGGGAATTCCTCGGCCTCGAAGAAGTCGTTGAGCCCGTGGGCCAGTTCGGTCGTCCGGGCGTTGAGCCGTTCCTGGAGGTGCGGGCCCCGCTCCTTCAGGTGGGTGAGCACGGCGCGCGCCGCGGTCATCGACACGGGGTGCTGGAGGTAGGTGCCGCCGAAGAAGGTGGTGTCGGCGGTCGGGCCGCTGTCGTCCCCGTAGCTCCAGTGGCCGCCGTCGACCCCGTCCATGATGTCGGAGCGTCCGGCGATCGCCCCGATGGGGAAGCCGCCGCCGAGGAGCTTGCCGTAGGTGGCGAGGTCCGGGGTGACGCCGTAGAGCTCCTGCGCGCCGCGGAGCGCGGGACGGAAACCGGTCAGCATCTCGTCGAACATCAGGACGATGCCGTGGCGGGCGGTCAGTTCGCGCAGTCTGCGGACGAACGCGACGGGCCGGAGCGAGGGGTGCCTGCTCTGCACCGGTTCGATGATCACCGCCGCGATCCGCTCCGCGTCCCGCTCGATGGCGTGGAGGGATTCCTCGCTGCCGTATTCGAGGACGGTCAGCTCGGAGACGGCGCTCTGCGGGATGCCCCGGGAGACGGGCACGGTCCGCTCCGGGGAGCCGTGCCCGGCGTCCCGGCCCAGCACCTGGTCGGCGTGGCCGTGGTAGGCGCCGGTGAAGGTGACGATCCGGTCGCGGCCGGTGGCGGCACGGGCCAGCCGGATCGCCGCCGCGTTGGCCTCCGTGCCGGAGTTGGCGAACGCCACCCGTTCCATTCCGGTCAGCTCGCACAGCAGCTCGGCGGCCTCGCCCGTCTCGGGGCCGCGGGGGCCGAGCCGGATGCCCCGGGAGAGGTGTTCGCGTACGGCCTCGCGGACGAACTCGGGCTCGTGGCCGAAGAGGAGCACCCCGAAACCCATGGTGATGTCGGTGTAGCCGTTGCCGTCGATGTCCTCGATCCGGGAGCCCTGCGCGCGCCGGGCCGCCACGGGGTAGAGCATCTCCTTGGTCGACCTGCGGAAGCCGACGACCGCCCGGCTGTCGGCGAGCCTGCGGCGGTGGCGCTGGGCGAGCGCCTTGGAGGCCGCCGTCCGTGCCGTGTAGCGGCGTACGAGGTCGTCGAGGTGCTCCTGCTGGGTGCGGGGCGAGGTGGCGCGGACCATCCCGGCGTCGGGGGCGACCACCACGCGCGGCCCGTGCGCCTGGGGCTGCGGCGTGCCTGGGGCCGCGGCGTGCCCGGTCCCGTTCCGTCCGGTCCCGTTCTGCCCGGTGTCGACGGTGTCGATCCGTTCGGCGATGCTCCGGGTGAGTTCGGCCATGGCGGCCAGGTCCCGGTCCAGGTCGGCCGTGAGGTTCTCCTGCCCGTTCACCGGACCACCTCGCCGTTCCGCGCCACGGCCACGGTCGGCCCGGCGCCCTGGAGGGCGAGCAGCTGGGACAGCTGGGAGATCTGGGTGAGCATCTGGAGCTGGATCTGCGACAGCTGCTGGACCCGCTGGGCCAGCTCCCGCAGCTCCTGCCGGGTGACGGAACCGTCCTGCGCGGCGACGTCCTGCGGGGCGGTCGGAGGTACGGCGACGGCGGGCAAGGGTGCGGGCGTGGGTGCAGGTGCAGGGGATATGGGCGCGGGCGGGGGCGCGGGTACGGAGGCGGGCTCGGCGGCCCCCGGCCGCCGGGGCAGCCGCGCCGCGACGAGCTCGGCGAGCAGCTCGGGCGTGCCCGTCTCGTCGAACAGCTCCCGCATCGTGACCTTGACCTGGTGCTCCTGCTCGATCTCCCGGAGCACATTGATCATCAGGAGCGAGTCCGCGCCGAGATCGAAGAACGGGGTGTCGGCCGGGACCGAGCCGAGGTCCTCCCCGAAGGTCCTGGAGAGGACGCCGAGGATGCTGTCCAGCAGGCGCCTGGTCTCCGTCGCTTCTGACGTCATGGTGCGTTCCTCTCTCGCCGGGGACATGGGTACGCGGGGTGCGGGAGGTGTCCCGACCCAGTGGTGCCGGTGCTGGAAGCGGTAGCCGGGCAGCGGTACGCGCCGCCCTCCGGTGCCGGCCAGGAACGTCTCCCAGCCGACGTCGGCCCCCGCGCAGTGCAGGGCCGCCGCGGCGCCGAAGAGCGCCGTCAGTCCGGAGTTCCGGTGCAGGGACGCGGTCGCCCGCACCCCGGGAAGGGCGCGGCGGGCCAGGCCGCTGAGCGTGGTGTGCGGGCCGATCTCCAGGAGTACGCCGGGCCGTTCACCGGCGACGGTGCGCAGCGACGCGTCGTAGCGCACCGGTTCGCGGGCGTGGCGCAGCAGGTACTCCGGGTCCGGCAGCCAGCCGGGTTCACGGACCCGGCCGTCGAGCGAGCTGACGAAGCGGGTCCGCAGCGGGGTGAAGGGCGTCTTTGACAGGACCGTCGCGAACGCGTCGAGCATCGGCTCCACGGTGGCGGTGTGGAAGGCCCGGTCCACCGGAAGGCGTTCGTACGGGACGGACCGCTTATCGAGGGCGGCGCACAGCCGGTCCACGGCGGCCACGGGGCCCGCCAGCACCCGGGAGCGTTCCCCGTTGGTCACGGCGAGCTCGGTGCCGGGGTGCGCGGCGGAGAGCTCCGCGGCGGACCCCCGGTCCAGCGCCACCGCCACCATGGCGCCCGGCGCGCACCGCTCGCGCATCAGCCGCCCCCGGTGCGTCATCAGTTCCAGGCCGTCCTCCAGCGACAGCGCCCCCGCCGCGAACAGCGCCGCGTACTCCCCGACGCTGTGACCGGTCACCGCCCACGGCCCGACGCCCGCCTCCTCCCAGAGCCGGACCAGGGCGCACTGGAGGGCGAACAGGGCGGGCTGCGCGGTCTCGGTCGGCCAGACGGCATCCGGTACGCCCCGGTCCGGCACGCCCGCCCTCGGCGCACCCCCGTCCGGTGCGTCCGTCCCGGGTACGTGCGCCTCCCGGCCGAGAAGTCCCGCCAGCAGCGGTGCACCGGTGAGACGGCGGTGCACCGCCTCGCAGGCGTCGAGGACCTCCCGTACGACGGGGAACCGTTCGTACAGGGCCGCCGCCGCCCCGGGGCGCAGCGACCCCTGGCCGGTGAACTGGAACACCACCCGGGCAGGGGCGTCCCCGCGCGGCTCGGGGCCCGCGCCGCTCGCGGGCGGGGCGGAGGCGTCGGAGAGCCAGGCGTCGAGGGCGTCGGCCAGCGCGGACGGGGTGGACCCGCGGACCGCGATGCGGTGGCGGCCGTGCGTGCGCCCGAGGGCGGTGGTCGTGACGAGGTCCGCCAGGGGCAGGGCGGTCCTCCTGCGGAGCACGTCGCGCAGGGACCGCGCGTTGTCGGCGAGGGCCTCCCGGCTCGTCGCGGAGACCAGCAGCACGTCCGGCGGGGTGGCGGTGCCGGAACGCGGCGCGGGAGCGGGGGCCTCCTCCAGGACCAGATGGACGTTGGTGCCGCCGACCCCGAGCGAGGTGACCCCGGCCCGCCGGGGGGTGTCGCCCTTCGGCCACGGGTGCGGGGCGGTCGGCGCGTAGAACGGGCTGTCCGCGAGCCCGAGCAGCGGATTGGCCTCCTCGAACCCGGCGATCGGCGGGATCACCCCGTGCTTGAGGACCAGCAGGGCCTTGACGAGACCGGCCAGCCCGGACGCCACGTCGAGGTGCCCGATGTTGGCCTTGACGGCTCCGAGGGCGCAGTAGCCGGTCCGGTCGGTGTCCTGCCGGTACGCCGCGCCCGCCCCCGCCAGCTCGATGGGGTCGCCCTTGAGGGTGCCGGTTCCGTGGGTCTCCAGATAGCCGATGGTGTCGGCCCCGACGCCCGCGTGGTCCAGCGCCCGGCGTACCGCCTGCTGCTGGCCCCGGGCGCTGGGCGCCGCGAACGCCCGCTTGTCCGCGCCGTCGTTGCCGATGCCCCAGCCGCGGATGACGCCGTGCACGGTGTCGCCGTCCGCGACCGCCCGGCCCAGCCGCTTCAGTACGACGGCGATGACCCCGGTGCCCCCGACCGTTCCGTTCGCGGCGGCGTCGAAGGCCCGCAGCCGGCCCGACCTGGAGAGGATCGAGCCCTTGACGTAGTGGTAGCCGAGGACCTGCGGGACATGGATGGCGGTGGCGCCGACCAGCGCGACATCGCACTCGCCCAGCACCAGCGACTGGGCGGCCAGCTGCACCCCCACCAGCGAACTGGAGCAGGCCGTCTGCACGCTGACGGCGGGTCCGGTGAGATCGAGCCGGTGGGCGACCCGGCTCGCGGTGAAGTCGGTGAAGTTGCCCACCATGACCTGCATCCCGGCCAGCCAGTCCGTGATGTCCTCGTTCGGCAGCACGTTGTTGAGCAGGTACGACTGCATGTTGTACAGGTGGTAGCCGGTGCTGGCGTAGACCCCGATCCGCTTCCCGTCCCGCTCGTCGGGGTAACCGGCGTTCTCCAGGGCGTGCTGCGCGCACTCCAGGAACAGCCGGTGCTGGGGGTCGGTCAGGCTCGCCTCGCGGGGGCTGATCCCGAAGTGCCGGGCGTCGAACCCGGCGATGTCGTCCAGGAGCGCCGAGGTCCCGACGAAGTCGTCGCGCCGGTACAGCTCCTCGGGGACGCCCGCGTCCTTCAGCTCGTCCCCGGTGAACCGGGTGAAGCGGTCCTCGCCGCCCCGGACGATGCGCCACAGGTCCTCCGGCGTGTCGGCCCCCGGCAGCCGGAAGGACATCCCGATCACGGCGATGCGCGGGTCCGGCCCGCCGTTGCCGTCCATCAGCCGCGCCCCTCGTGCAGGACGTCGCCGCCGGGCTCGCGCAGCCGCCCGGCCCCGGTCGCGGTGGCCGGGGCGCGGCGCAGCACGAGCAGTACCAGCAGGCCGAGGCAGAGCACGATGGCGAGGCCGTGCAGGGCGGCCACCACCTGGAACGGGGAGAAGGACTCCAGCAACGACCCGCTGACCAGCATCCCCAGGCCGAACCCGGCGTTCTCGGCCGAGGCGGAGAACCCGAAGAGGCGGCCGCGCTGCTCGTCGGGGACCGCCTGGAGCCGTGAGACGTAGACGACCTCGGTGAACCCGTCCGCGATTCCGGCGACGAGTGCCGTGGCGAGCAGCGGCACGGTGGGCAGCCCGCCGAACACCACGATGAACGCCGCGGACATGACGCAGGCGCCGACGGCGAAGGCCCGCTCGCCGAAGGTGTGCCCGGTCCGGCGGGTGTACCGGGACAGCACCTGCTGGGCGATGATGGTGCCGATCGCCCAGGTGGCCCAGAACCGGCTGACGAAGGTGGCCGGATGGTCGGGGTCGAGCAGGCTGGAGTACACGGGCAGCGCGACGTTGTGCGAGGAGGACCCCAGCCCGTCCACGGCCCGCACGGCGATCATCGCCAGCAGCAACGGCGCACCGGCCCACAGCAGCCGCAGCGAAGGGTGCGCGGCCGCCGGAGCGCCGGCCCCACCGCCCTCGCCGCCCTCGGGGGCCTTGGGCAGGGCCTTCGTCCGGATCGGCAGCGACAGCAGCACCGACGCGGACACCAGGAACGTGGCCGCGTCCAGGACGAACGCCACCGTGTACCCGAGCTGCGCGACCACCACCCCCGCCGACGCGAAGCCCGCGATCATGGCGAGGGAACGGCCCGTGACCAGCAGACTGTTGGCCCGGGTCCGGTGCTCGGCCCCCACGATCTCCGGGATGCTGCTGCGCAGCGCGACCTGCGAGAGCGTCGAGCAGCTCCCGGTGACCACGGCCAGGCAGTACAGCAGGGAGACCCGTCCGCCCTCCGGGGCCAGCAGCAGCGCCAGCAGCGCCAGGGCCTGGCAGAGATCGGCGCCGACGATCAGACGCTTGCGGTCGTACGCCGAGACGAGGCGCCCGCTGACGAACCCCGCCCCCACGCTCGTCCCCAGACGCACCGCCATGAAGAGCCCGGCGGCCAGGGCGCTCCCGGTGACGTCGTAGACGAAGACGTTCAGCGCGACCATGTTCAGGTAACTGCCGTACGCGGAAACACCGTTACCGAGAACGAGCAGCCGGAAATGCTTCATGCGCAACCTTCCGGAAGGCATGGGGGACCGGGTGCCGGCCGCTCGCCGCCCCCGTCTCATGGTCCGGAACGGCCGCCCAACACCCCATCCGTCCCATGGAGTTCACCGATTCGCACACGTACCTGCCAACACGGTCAAGCTTTGTCCGTCGGCCACGCGGCGACAACACGCAGAAGGCATCCTTCCGGTGTTCTGCCGGTCGGCCCGTCGCGGGCCGGCCGGTCGTGTGCGCGGGGGACGGACAGGGGCTCCGTCGCACGTCAGCGCAGTCGGTCGCCGAGGGACTCGCCGGGGGCCGGGGCGGGGAGTACGTAGCCCACGGCGGACGCGCGGTGCTCGATGAAGGCGTTCATCGCATCGCCGGCGGCCAGGCGTTCCTGCACCCGTACGAACAGGGCCGGGTCGCGCAGATAGGCCAGGAAGAGCAGGCCCCGGTCGTCGGGGCCGTCGTCGTAGGAGTAGCCCCGGCGCAGCATTCGGGCGCCGCCGTCCAGGCGTGAGTGGGCGAGGCGGACGTGGGCGTCGGCCGGGATGCCGTAGCGGCCCTGCGGCGACTTGGCGTACAGGTCCACCGGGTCGTGCTCGCGGTGCCCGCCCAGCGGCGCCCCGCCGGCCCTGTGGCGCCCGACGATCCGCTCCTGCCGGGGCACGGGCAGCGCGCCGAACGCGTCGACGGCCATGCGGATGCGCCGGTAGACGAGGTAGGTGCCGCCGTCGTCGTGCCAGACCCAGCGGGCGAGTTCGCCGTCCGCCGGGTTCTCCGTGCCGTCCTTGAACCCGAAGAGGTTGCGCGGGGTCTCGCCCGCGGCGTGCGGCGGCAGGAATCCGGACTGCCGCCAGCGCGGGGCGAGGACACCGGCGGCGCGGGCGGTGAGCCGGGCGGCGGCACGGTCGCAGGCGGCGGCGTCCGGTCCGCGGAGCTGGACCAGTACGTCACCGCCGCCGCGCCGGGCCTCGAGGCGGTCGTGCGGGAAGGACGGCAGATCCTTCAGCCGGGGCGGGGCGGCCAGACCCAGCTTTCGGTACAGGCCGGGACCGGCCGCCACGGTCGCCGTCACTCCCGGGGCCGGGCGGGCGGTGCGGTCGGCCCACCAGCCGGACAGGACGCGGCGGACGTCCGCCGCCGTCGGGCGGGTGGGGGCCAGGTCATGGGCGATCAGCAGCACGTGGGCGGGCTGGGCGGTGGCGATGCCCGGCTGGGTGCGGAGGACCGGACGGCTCCCGCGGCCGGACGCGCCGGAATCCCCGGGGGCGGCCGTGGCCCCGCCCTTGGCGGATTCCCCGGCCGGGCTCCCGGTCGCGGAGGTGCCGCACGCGGTGGCCGCGGCGAGCGGGGCGAGAAGCAGCGCACGGCGGCGGGGCGGGGGCAGGGAGGTCACCAGGGGCTCCAGGACAGAGGCGGGGAGCGCGGCCGGGGACGGAGCACGCGCAGGATCCGCCGGACGGCGCGGCGTGACGATACACCTTCCGCCATGAGATCTCTTGTCGTGAAATATCGGGTGAATGGCCCAGGTGTGCGCCCGCCGCGGGGCGCGCGCCTGGCCGCCCTGGCCGCCGCGGCGTTCATGGCGCTGTCCGGATGCGGTTCCCCCGGCGCCGACGCGAAGCCGGGGCCTTCCGGGCCGCCGGCCGTGCTGCGGGTGCCCGGCCGGTACCCGTCCATCCAGAAGGCCGTCGATGTCGCCCGATCGGGGGACGTCGTGCTGGTCTCATCGGGTGTTTACCACGAGGCCGTGACCGTGCGACGCCCTCGTGTGGTGCTGCGCGGCGTGGACCGCGACCGGACCGTCGTCGACGGGGAGTTCCGGCGCGCCAACGGCATCACCGTCACCGGTCCGGGGTCGGTGGTGGAGAACCTGACCGTCCGCAACCACCTGGCGAACGGCGTGCTCTTCACCGGTGTCACCGACGAACGCCTCCAGGGGGTGGGCGCCGGCGGCGACGGCTACGACCCGCTGGACACCGTCAGGTTCCCGCCCCTGAAGGGCTTCCGCGCCTCGTACGTGACCGCGTACGACAACGCCCTGTACGGCATCTACGCCTTCGACGCGCGCAGCGGCGTCATCGAGGACTCCTACGCCTCCGGGCAGTCCGACTCCGGCATCTACGTCGGCCAGTGCGACCCCTGCGACACCCTCGTACGGAACAACACGGTGGAGCACAACGCCGTCGGCATCGAGATCACCAACGCCTCGCGCGACCTGTACGTCGTCGCCAACACCGTGCGCCGCAACCGGGTCGGCGTGACCGTCAACTCCAACGACCTGGAGGCGCTCGGCCCGCAGCACGAGGCCGTGATCGCCGGCAACACCATCACCGGCAACAACGACGACCGCGGCCCCGAGCAGGCCGACGGCGGCTTCGGGATCGGCGTCGGCATCGGCGGCGGCACCCGCAACCGCGTCGAGCGCAACCGCATCGAGGACCACCGGGTGGCCGCGCTGGTGCTGCGGGACGTCCAGGGATATCCGGTACGGGGCAACAGCGTCCGGGACAACGCGATCGGCGGCGGCACCGCCCTGGTCCTCGCCGCCGCCCGTACCGGGGGCAACTGCTTCACCGGCGGCGGCCCGGCCCCGACCGCCCCGCGGTCGCTGCCGTCCGCGGTGACCTCCTGCCCGGGGCGTGACGTCGTGCTGGCCGAGCCGGGCACCACCGCGCCGGTGCCGGTGCCGCCCGGCGTGTCGTTCAAGGAGGTCGCCCGGCCGCCCGCGCAGCCGCAGATGGCGCACGCGCGGACCGCCCCGGCGCGGCCCGCGACGAACCTGCCCGGCCGGGTCGACCCGGCCCGCTACCGGCTTCCGGCCCCGGCCACCGGCTGAGTACCGGCCACCGGCTGAGTACCGGTCACCGGGCTGAGTACCGGCCACCCGCTCACGGTGCCGCCTTCCCGCCTCCCCGCCCTCTCCCCTTCCCGCCCAGTCGATCCGGAGTGACTCTGGTGTCCGTACCGCCCCGTCCTCGACGTACCGCCCCGTCGAGGAAACTGCGCGTCCTTCTGCTCGCCCTCGCCGGACTCGGTCTCCTCGGCGCCACGGCGTTCATGGCCCTGTCGAAGCGGGAGGGGCCGCGCCCCGTCACTCTCGACGAGGCCCAGCGACTGGCGATGACCCGCTTCGCCATGTACGAGGCCGGAACCGTGGCGGTCGACACCACCGTCAAGGGCGGTGGCGGCACCACCACGGTGCGCGGCCTCGTCGACTACCGCACGCGGCACGCGGTCGGCCGGTACACCGCGACCCGCGCAGGCGGCACGGAGACCGGACTGATCGCCTGGGACGCCACCGGGCTCGCGGTCGCCCCCGGACCCGCTCTCGCGCCCGGCGCCCACGGCATGGCGGCGATCGTGCGGGCGGCAGCCGCATCGAAGCCGCGCTCCTGGTCGCCCCGCGCCTACACCGGGGACCCGCTCGACAGCGCGCTGCGCCTGGTGATGTCCCTGGCGGCCGACCGCCCCGACAACCCCCAGCTGCTGACCCGGGCGGGTCCGCTCCACCTGCGCGAGGAGACCCTCGGCGCCACCGCCTACACGGTCTTCTCCGGCCCCAGGCGCAGCGGCAGCGCCCGCGGCAGCCGCTCGCCGCTGACGTACTGGGTCGACGGCGAAGGACGGCTCGGCCGGGTGGAGGCCCGCATCGCGTCGTTGCCGGATCCGGCCCGCACGGACTTCGCCCCCGGACCGGCCGGGCTGCGCGTCCCCGCCCAGCCCTGGCCGAAGGGGCCGGTGGCCCCGGAGCCCCGGTAGCGCCCGGGCCGGATCACGGTACGGGGGGAAATTCCCGGGGCGGAAAGGCGGCCGTACGGACCTTTTCCGCACCCGGGAATTCCTGGTCATCCGTGGCGCCTCAGCAAACGGCGGAATCCCGGAGTCATTCGTGCATCCTTACGGGCGCTTTTCCTTGCTTTCCCGGGAGTGTGATTGAGCATCGATTTGAATTCCGCTTGCATGCGCCACTGTTCCGTTGTTCTCGTAGAACCACAGAAGGGCTGACGCGTGACAACGATGAAGGGCAGAGCGGCTGCCAGGGCGGGATGGCCGGCGGTGCTGGCGGCGGGCATCGTGGCCGCCGCCGTGCTGCCGGCCGCTCCGGTGGCGGTCGCCGACGCCGGCGACGGCAGCCTGACGGTGCGCGTCGTACGCGAGGTGAACGCGAACGGCCGGTGGGACGACGTCCTGGAACCCGGGCTGGGCGGGGTGAAGGTGGTGCTCACCGACACCGCGGGCGCCTCCGTGACCGGCACCACCGTGGCGGACGGCACGGTCCGCCTGACACCGGGCGCGCAGCTCACGGGCGGCAGGTACCGCGTCGAGGTCAAGAACCCCGAGCCGGGAATCCTCTTCCCGGGATTCGCCCTGCCCAAGGACGACCTGAGCGACCCGAGGGCCCTTTCGTCCAACGTCGAGTTCGTCGACCTGGCCGGCGGCAGGAACGCCGAGGTGACCACCTCGTTCTGGAACCCCGGTGACTACTGCCAGAAGAACGCCGACCTGGTCACCGCCTGCATCAGGAGCGACGTGCCGGGATCGGACGACCCGGAGACGGCCCGGACCCTGGTCACCCATCCCTACAACGCGCGCGGCGACGACGCGGAGACCACCGATCTCGCCACCAAGGCCCAGACCGGGTCCCTGTGGGGCATCGGGTACAGCAAGCAGAAGAAGTGGATCTTCTCGTCCGCCTTCGCCAAGCGCGGTGCGAACTACGGGCCCGCAGGCCCCGGCGCGATCTATCTGAGCGACCGGAACACGGGGGAGCTGTCCCGGTTCACCACCGTGCCGGACGCCGGGACCACCACGCACGACCCCGGCACCGACATGGACCTCGCCTTCCGCACCGCGGTCGGCAAGGAGTCGCTGGGCGACCTCGACGTGAGCGAGGACGGCAGGGACCTGTACGTCGTCAACCTCAACGACAAGCGGCTCTACCGCTACGACGCCACCGGGAAGACCGCCTCCGCGCCCAAGGCCTCCTACCCGATCCCCGATCCGGGCTGCCCCTCCACGGACGACTGGCGGCCCTTCGGCCTCGGCATCCAGGACGGCACCGTCTACGTCGGCGGCGTCTGCTCCGGCGAGTCCACGCAGAACCGCGACGACCTGCGGGCGGTCATCCGCACCTTCGCCCCCGGAACGGGCACCTTCACCGGCACGGTGATGGACGAGAGGCTCACCTACCCCCGGGGCCGGGTGAACGGCCCCGGGCCCTGCTACGGCGACAAGTGGTACCCGTGGCGCATCACCGTCCCGGACTCCCAGGACGGAGTCGACTGCAAGTCCGCCCAGGTGGACGGCCGGGAGGTGCCGAACCCGACGCCGCTGCTGTCGGACATCGTGGTGGACACCGACGGCGAGCTGATCCTCGGCTTCCGCGACCGCTACGCCGACCAGTACGGCACCTTCATCGCGTACGAACCGGACAGCCCGCGCACCGTGCAGACCTTCGCGGGCGGCGACCTCAACCGCGCGTGCAAGCACGGCGGCACGTTCGTCCTGGACGCCAACGGTGGCTGCGTCAACAACGCCACCCCCGCCAACAGCGGGAACCAGGATCCGGACGTCAAGGAGTTCTACCCCGGCGAATTCCGGCTGGGCGGCTACCACCAGGAGACGGCCCTCGGCGGAGTGGCGCTGTCCAAGGTCGAGGACACCCTCGCCTCCGGGGTGTTCGACCCCATCGACGTCGCCCACACCTCGGGCACCGGCCCCTTCAACCGAGGTGACGGCACCGTCGGCGCGGGCATGGGCAACGAGCTGACCGACTCGTTCGGCAAGGCCGGCGGTCTGGGCGACCTCGAAGTGCTCTGCGACGAGGCGCCGTTCCAGATCGGCAACCGGGTCTGGTACGACAACGGCAAGAACATGAAGGACGGACGCCAGGACCCGGACGAGAATCCGGTCGTGGGCGCCACGGTCAACCTCTACGACCACACGGGCCGGAAGATCGCGACGACGAGGACCAACGCGCGGGGCGAGTACTACTTCGACTCCACCCTGGTCAGGAACGTCCCGCCCGCGGACTGGGTCGCGGGCCGCGAGTACGTCGTACGGCTCGACGACCCGGCCGACTACGCGCCCGGCGGCCCGCTCGACGGCTGGATGCCCACCCAGTTCGACCAGGGCGACCCGGCGGCCAACTCCAAGGGCCGGCCCGGACCCGGCGAGAACGCCTATCCCTACGCCGACGTCACCCCGGGCGGACCGGGCCAGAACGACCACGACATCGACTTCGGCTTCATCCAGCCGACCCGCATCATCCTCGACAAGAAGGACAGCCGCACCGGCGAGCCACTGCCCGGCGCCGTCTTCCAGCTGTGGCAGGAGACCAACGGCAGGCCCGGCCTCCAGCGCACCGGCCCCGACCCCGACACCCAGCTCGGCGCCGGCTGCGCGACCGACTCCGACGGCACCTGCACGTTCACCCGCATCCAGGTCGGCTCCTACTACCTGGTCGAGACCGACGTGCCCGAGGGGTACGAGATGCCCGAGAACCCCGTCACCCCACTGAACGTCACCACGCACAACTGCAAGGACAACCCGCTGGAGATCACCCTCACCAACGAGCGGGGGGAGCCCGGGAAGGGCAAGTAGCACCGGCACGGCGCTGCCCGCCGACGAAC
>NZ_JBHJQP010000159.1:0-18967 GCF_042262625.1 Streptomyces sp. NPDC056347
GGATTTGAACCTGCGACCTCTGGGTTATGAGCCCAGCGAGCTACCGAGCTGCTCCACCCCGCGTCGTTGTGTTTAGAACTGTACGTCACCGCTCCGGACCAGCGCAAATCAATGGCCGTGCGCTGCGCCGGGGGCGTCCGGCCCCGTTCGGCCGGACGCCCCCGTGCCCGCCCTACGCGGTCAGCTCCTGGTGCAGCGCCTCGCGCAGCCGGGCGGCGCGTTCGGCGACCTCCGCCGGGCCCAGCTCGACCGCCCGCGCGCACCAGCGCTGCCCCTCGCCGAGCTCGCCGCGGCGGGCGGCCAACAGGGCGAGGCGCAGTGCCGCCCGGCCGTGGCCGTCGTTCGCCGCCCGGCTCCACCAGAGCGCGGCCTCCGGCTCGCTGCCCTCACGGGCCAGCAGCAGCCCGAGGTTGAAGGCACCGTTGCGGCTGCCCGCCTCGGCCGCCTCGCGGTACCAGCGGGCGGCGCTGTCCATGTCGCCCCGGGCCGCCGCGAGCATCCCGGCCCGTACCTGGGCGCGGCGATGGCCCTGCTCGGCGGCCCGCTCGTACCACTCCTCGCACTCGGTCTTCGCGGGCATCGACTCGCCGAGGGCGGGTGCGCCGGGCGGCGATTGCCGCGAGTCCAGCACCCCGGCCAGCCGGAAGGCCGCCTCCGCGCTTCCGCCACCGGCGGCGCACCGCAGATGCCGCTCCGCCTCCTGCTCCTCGCCCTGGTGCAGGAGGGCCATGCCGACCTGGAGGGCGGCCTCGGTGTGGCCGGCCGCCGCCGCGCGCTCGTACCAGACCAGCGCCATGCGGTCCTCGTCGCGCCCGGAGTAGAGGATGCCGAGGTTGAACGCCGCGTCCACGCTGCCCGCCTCGGCCGCCTTGGAGAACCAGGGCTCCGCGCCGGTCGCGTCGTCCGCCTGGAGCAGGAGCACGGCCAGCGCGTTGGCGGCCTCGCGGTGGCCCGCGTACGCGGCGCGGCGGTACCACTGCTCGGCCTGCGGCGTACGGTCCTGGGCGGCGCAGAGCAGACCCAGGTTGTAGGCGCCGTTCACGTCGCCCGCGTCCATGGCGGCGCGGTACCAGCGCTCGGCGGTCTGCTGCTCACCGCGGGCCGCGTGCAGGGCGCCGAGCGCGTTGGCGGCGTTCCCGTCGCCCTCCTGGGCGGCGCGCAGCCACCAGACGGCGGCGCTCTCCTCGTCGCCCGCGTCCCGCAGCAGGAAGCCGAGCGCGCAGGCGGCCCGCGCCTCGCCCGCCTTCGCCGAGATGAGGTACCAGCGACCGGCCTCCTTGGGCTCCCCGCGCCGTTCGAGGATGGCGCCGAGGTGCAGGGCGGCCCGGCGGTGACCGCGCGCTGCGGCCTGCCGGTACCACTGCTCGGCCTCGCCCGCGCGCCCGGTGGCCGACCCCGCCGCCGGGCGGTCCCCCTTGCGCGCGGCGCCCCGGCCGGAACCGCCGGGGCCGGTGCGCGGCGGGCCGAAGACGTCGTGCGGCTCGTCGTCCACGTACCGGTCCAGCATGCGGGCGAGGCGGTACGCGGCCTCCCGGTGCCCCTGCTCGGCGGCGGCGCGCAGCCAGCGCTCGGCGCCGACGTCGCCGCGGTGCTCCAGCAGCTCGGCCAGGGCGTACGCGCCCAGGGCATGGCCCTGCTCGGCGGACTGGCGCAGCCAGTACTCGGCGCCGGGCTCGTCGCCGCGCTCGCGGTAGTGGCGGCCCAGCGCGTGCGCGGCGGGGGCGGAGCCCGCGACGGCGGCGACGCGCCACCAGCCGGCCGCGTCGTCGACGTAGCCGCGCTGGTGGAGGAGAACGCCCAGGTTGTTGGCTGCGGCCCGGTCGCCCTCGGCGGTGGCTCCGCGCAGATAGGGCTCCGCCCCGTCCAGGTCGCCGCGGCGCAGCAGCAGGGCGC
This sequence comes from Streptomyces sp. NPDC056347, assembly GCF_042262625.1. NCBI lineage: Bacteria > Bacillati > Actinomycetota > Actinomycetes > Kitasatosporales > Streptomycetaceae > Streptomyces > Streptomyces sp. NPDC056347. The sequence goes on from NZ_JBHJQP010000159.1 coordinate 1,894, forward strand.
CGAGGATGCTCATCGACGCGGTGTCCCCGGCGTCGGCGGCGCGGCGGTGCCGCGCTTCGATCGCGGCGCTCTCCGGGCTCTCGGTGCTCTCCGCGGGCCCGGTCTCTTCGTTCCCCGTGTTCTCGGCGGTCGCGGCACACCCCGCAGTCTTGGCGGTCTCGGTCGCCTTGATGATCTCAGGTGTCCCGGGTGTCTCACATGTGTCAGTGGTCTCTTTGTCCCTCAGAACGGGACTACCAAAAGCCGCATTCAGCGCGTCACCCTTCAGATGATTGCGCCGCCGTACAAACCGCCCCGTCTCCAACAGAGTTGCCCTGTCCCCCATAAATACCATCGTCGCACCACCTGCAACCCGCGTACACCTGGTATAGCGCGGCCAGTGAGGTCACTTCAGCGTTTTGTCGACATGCCCACAGAGAGACAAGTCAAACACGTTCGGGTTCAACTCGTGCCTCGCGAACCGCACTTCACTCACTCTGCACAAGAAAGCCCTTGTGGCACGACGAAGGCCCGGATCCTCGAAAGGATCCGGGCCTTGGTCTTTCAGTAGCGGGGACAGGATTTGAACCTGCGACCTCTGGGTTATGAGCCCAGCGAGCTACCGAGCTGCTCCACCCCGCGTCGTTGTGTTGCAACCGTACCACGACGCGGGGCGAAGCTTTACCGGGTTACTCAACCACCGCTGCCGGTTCCGGCCGGTTCGTCCTTCTTCCTGCCGGAATCGCTCGCGGAGTCCGCACCCTTCGAGCTCTCGCTGCCGCCGCCCGCCTTGGGCTGGGCGGCCGCCGCACGCTGGAGCGCGTTCTGGAGATCCGCCTGGGCCTTGCCGTAGGCGGTCCAGTCCTGCTTCTTCAGGGCCGCCTCGCCCTCCGCGTAGGCCTTCTGCGCGTCCGCGATCGCCTGCTTCAGCGCCGCGTCGCCGGTGGCCGGCGGCTGCGTGGTGTCGCCCGGTGGCCGGGTGCCGGTCGGCGGTTCGGTGGTGCCGGTGTCCGTCACCCCGAAGACCGCGTTCAGCGCCTCGCCGAGGCTGTTCTCGAAGACGGTCTTCGATCCGTACGAAGCGGCGACCTTGCGCAGCAGCGGGTAGTTCTGCGTGCCACCGCGCGTGTACACCGGCTCGATGTAGAGGAAGCCCCCTTCGAGCGGGACGGTCAGCAGGTTTCCGTACTCGATGTCCGAGTCGGTCCCCTTCAGGTTCCGCACGAACTCGGCGACGTCGTCGTTGCCGTTGAGCTCACTCTGCACCTGCCCGGGGCCCTTCACCGTGGTGGTGACCCTCAGCAGTCTTATCGTGCCGTAGTCCCTGCTGGCCGCGTCCGCGTCCACCGCCATGAACGCCCCGAGGTCGGGCCGCCCCTTCGGGGTGAAGGTCGTCGTCAGCGAGAACTTCTGAGCCGTCTGGTCCGGCATCTTTATGCTCAGGTAGTACGGCGGGACGGACCCGGAGTCCTTGTTGGTCGGGTCGTCCGGGACCTGCCAGGCGTCACTGCCGCTGTAGAACTGCGCGGGGTTGGTGACGTGGTACCGGGTGAGCAGCTCACGCTGCACCTTGAACAGGTCCTGCGGGTAGCGCAGGTGGTCCACGAGCTCCTGCGGGATGTCCGCCCGGGACTCCACGGTCCCCGGGAACGCCTTGCGCCAGGTCTTGAGCACCGGGTCCTTGGTGTCCCACTCGTAGAGCTTGACCGTGCCGTCGTACGCGTCGACGGTGGCCTTCACCGAGTTGCGGATGTAGTTGACCTGGTTCTGCTGGGCGACCACCGCGCGCTGGTTGGTGGTCAGCGAGTCGGCCGTGGTGTCACCGAGCGTCGTACGCGAGGCGTACGGGTAGCCGTTGGTGGTGGTGTACGCGTCGACGACCCACTGGATGCGGCCCTTCACCACGGCCGGGTAGGCGTCGCCGTCGATGGTCAGCCACGGGGCGACCGCCTCGACGCGCTCCTTGGGCGTGCGGTTGTAGAGGATGCGCGAGCCCTCGCCGATGGCCCCCGAGTAGAGGATCTGCGGCTCGCTGAACGAGACGGCGTACGCGGCACGGTTGAAGGCGTTGGAGAGACTGACCCCGCTGTCACCCTTGTAACTGGTGGTCTTCTCGCCGTCCTCCTCGTAGTCGAGCTCCTTCTGGGGCCCGCCGACGATGGAGTACTGCTCGGTCTTCTCGCCGTAGTAGATCCGCTGCTCGTACGTGCCGAGCTCACCGCTGGTCGGCAGGCCGGACTCGGTGAAGTCCGGGGAACCCTTCGGGTTCTTGCCCGTCGTCGTGCCGCGGGCCGCGATGGCACCGAAGCCGTGGGTGTAGGTGAAGTGGTCGTTGATCCAGTTGCGCTTGGGGATGCCGTCGAGGTTGAGCTCGCGCAGGCCGATGACCGTGTCCTGGTCCTTGCCCTCGGCGTCCTTGTAGCGGTCCACGTCCAGCGTCTTGGGGAACTGGTAGTAGTTCCTCTTCTGCTGGAGCTGCTGGAAGGCCGGGGAGACGACGTTGGGGTCCATCACCCGGTAGCTGGCGGCGTCGTTCGCACTCGCGCGCAGCTTGGTGTCGTCGTCCGTCGTGCTCTTGCCCGAGTAGTCCTGGACCTGCGCCCGGTCGATGTCGTACGCGTCACGCGTCGCTTCGATGTTCTTCCGGATGAACGGGGCTTCCTTGGCCTGCTCGTTCGGCTGGACCTGGAACTTCTGCACGATCGCCGGGTACAGCCCGCCGATCAGGATCGCGGAGAGCACCATCAGGCCGAAACCGATGACCGGCAGCTGCCAGGTGCGGCGCCAGAGCGTCGCGAAGAACAGCACGGCGCAGATCGCGGCGATGCAGAACAGGATGGTCTTCGCCGGAAGGTAGGCGTTGGCGTCGACGTACCGCAGGCCCGTCCAGTTGTCCGTGGCCTTGAAGTCGCTGGACTTCACGGCCAGGCCGTAGCGGTCGAGCCAGTAGGCCACGGCCTTCAGCGAGACGAAGACACCGAGCAGCACCGATAGGTGGCCGGTGGCCGCGCCGGTCGCCCGGGCGCCGGGGCTGGTGACCCGCAGCCCGCCGTACAGGTAGTGGGTCATCGCGGCGGCGATCAGCGAGAGCACCGTGGCCGCGAAGCCGAAGCCGAGCAGGAAGCGGTACCAGGGCAGGTCGAAGGCGTAGAAGGACACGTCCAGATGGAACTGGGGGTCCTTCTGCCCGAACGCCACCCCGTTCACGTACATCAGCCAGGTACGCCACTGGCCGGAGGCGGATGCTCCGGCGATCAGGCCGACGAGCGCGGTGATCGCGAGCAGCGCCCACTTCTTGTGCGGGGCGAGGCTCATGCGGTAGCGGTCCAGGCTCTGCTGCTCCAGCGACATCGCGCTCAGCGGCGGCCGGAGCCGGTGCGCGAGCCAGATGTTCAGACCGACGACGAAGGCCATCAGCAGTCCGAAGACGAGGAACAGTCCGATCTTGGTCCACAGGGTCGTGGTGAAGACGGACGAATAATCGACCGAGCGGTACCACAGCCAGTCCGTCCAGAACCCGGAGAACATGACGAACGCCATGGCGAGAACCGCCAGGACGCCCAGTGTCATGAGCAGGGTTCGGGCACGCCGGGACGGGCGGCCGACTCTGATCCGTGGCCCGGTGGGGCCTCCGCCGCGGTCCGGCATCTGGAAAGCCAAGGTGCGCACCTCGAAGTTCGCGGGTCGTTGTGAAGCGGGCCCAGCGATCGTAGAGCCCGCCTGTTCAACTTACTGACGCTTTACCTAGTTCCCGTTTCCGGGGGCGAAGGAGGCAGGATATTGCCATGTCCAACCTTTCCCCCTCAGGCCCTCCGATGGCCGCGAGCCCGCTCACCGTGGCCGTGCTCGAAATCGACGAGTACATCTCCGGCCTCGGCTGGGACCAGCCGGCCCGGCTCTTCGCCCTGGTCGACACCGCCCGGCTGCGCAGCCGGGAGCCCGCTCTCGCCGCCCAGCTCGGCCTGGACGGCACCGAGGCCCCGGCCGCCGCGCTGACCCCCATCGAGCAGGACGAGCTGCCGCCGGGCACCGCCCTGGACGAGTTCCTCGCCACGATCGCCTGGCCGGACGCGGTGGCGGGCTGCGCGATGTCGGTGGAGCGGCTGATGCTGCCGCCGTCCGCCGAGTCCTCCGTACCCGAAGGGCTCAGCGACGCGCAGCTGACCAAATGGGTGGCCAAGCACCCGGAGCGTCAGGAGGTGCGGATGACGGTGGCGGTCCTGCGGGACGGCACCCGAGAGTCGGCCGTACGGCTGCGCGCGAAGGACACTCCGAGCGAGGTCCGGACCGGCGCCGGGCTGGTGCCCGGACTGGCCGACGCGCTGGCCGCGACGTTCGAGTCCTGACCCTCCACGTCCCCGCGGGGGCGCGGTCAGCCTGCCGAGCAGCTGGGCAGCCCGGCCGTGTCCCCCACCCGGATCTTCTCCAGCGCCTTCTTCGCGTCACCGATGGTCTTCACCCTGACCAGCGTGAGCCCGCTGGGGGTGTCGGAGGCGGCGGACGCGCAGTTCTCGTCCGGGGTCAGGAAGTACCTCGCACCGGCGTCGCGCGCGGCGACCAGCTTCATGGTGATGCCGCCGATCGGGCCGACCTCGCCCTTGTCGTCCATCGTGCCGGTGCCCGCGACGAACCTTCCGCCGGTGAGATCGCCGGGCGTCAGCTTGTCGATGATGCCCAGCGAGAACATCAGACCGGCACTCGGGCCGCCGACATCGGCGAGCTTGATGTCGATCCGGAACGGGAAGGTGTGGTCCGTCCCGGCCTGGATGCCGACGATCGCACGGCTCTCCTTGGGGGCCTTCACGGTCGTGATGACGACCTCCCGGCTGCCCTCGGGCTCCTTGCCCGCCTTCTCCGCCGCCTGCGCCGTGCGCGCCGGAATGATCGTGAACGTGACCTTCTCGCCGGGGTCGCGGCGCGTGACGAGCTTCGCGACGTCCTCCGGCTGCTTCACGGCCTCTCCGTCCACCTGCTTGATCACGTCGCCCGCGTGCAGCTTGCCCTGGGCGGGGCTGCCCTTCACGACCGTGGAGACCACGACGCGCGACTTCACCGGGATGCCCAGCTCGGTCAGGGCGGCGACCTTGGCGCTCTCCTGCGACTGACTGAACTCCTCGGCGTTCTCCTGCGTCGACTCCTGCTCGGTCTTGCCGTCCGGGTACAGGGTGTCGTGCGGCACGACCAGACTGTCGTGCGCCAGCCAGCCGTAGACGGCCTCGACGAGATTCATCTCGTAGTCGGCACCGGTGACCCTGACCGTCGTCATATTGAGATGGCCGGACGCCGGATATGTCTTGTGCCCGGAAATCTGCAGGACCGGTTCGCCGCCGACCTTGCCGAGGGTGTTCACCGTCGGGCCGGGGGACATCTCCGAGTACGGCACTTTGATCAGCACGCCTGCGCAGAGCAGCGCGATGAGGATCAGCGTGGAGGCGAGCATCGTCGCGGTGCGGCGTGGCATGGAACGACAGTACGGGAAGGGTCTGTCAGTGCACCGCCGGGGCCGGTCCGTACGGAGGGGACACCGGGCGGGGGCCGCGGGGGAGGCGTCTCGGCGGCCGGAGCCGCGCCGGGGCAGGCGACAGCCCGGGGCGACGACTCAGGGATTGGCGACTGCGTACGCGCGCGGAAACGTCAGACGACGTCGGAACCGGAATGCGATTTCTCCATCGCCTCACGGAACCGGGCGTAACCGGCGAGTTCGGAGACATCGCCGGTAGTTCGATTTCGGGCGGCCCAGCTTCCCCATATCGCCGAGCCGAGCGCAGCGAAAAGCGGAATCGTCAACCAGGCAAGCGCTGCCATTACGACCTCCCTACCCGTGAGCGACCGCAACTGACCGATCAGCAGATTAACCGTCTGGAGAACCAACGCTCACGGCAGGGGTGGGGTTACGCAAATCGGACCGGACGGGCGTACCGCCGGCTTGCGATCAGCAGGCGCCGACCCATTCCTCGGTGCCGTCCGAGAAACGCTGGTGCTTCCAGATCGGGACCTCGTGCTTGAGGTCGTCGATGAGCCTGCGGCAGGCCGCGAAGGCCTCGGCGCGGTGCGGACAGGAGACGGCGACGATCACGGCGAGATCGCCCACCCGGAGGTCCCCCACCCGGTGGACCGCTGCCAGCGCCCGGACCGGGAAGTCGGCGACGACCTTCTCGGCCACCCGGCGCATCTCGTCCCGCGCCGAGGGGTGGCAGGAATAGCCGAGCCCGCCGACGTCCTGGCCGCCGTCGTGGTTGCGCACCGTACCGACGAAGAGCGCCGTGCCGCCCGCCGCGTCGTCCCCGACGGCCCGGAAGACCTCGTCGACGGAGAGCGGGGTGTCACGGATCTCCAGCAGCCGGACGGGGTCGTCCGCCGCCCGTTCGCCGGGGTGGTTGGTGGGTGCCATGGGGCCCATGGTGCCGTACCGCGGCACCGGGGCGGAATAGCGGTTTCCCACCGGCGGGCCGCCCCCGGCCTTGGAGCCTCCTACAGAAGGCCCCTGGTGGGCGCGGCCGCGCCGCCCTCAGATGCGGCGGCGGGCCTTGCGGGCACGGCGGACGAGGGCGGCGGTACCGAGCAGCGCCACGGTCGCCCCGGCGGCGCCCGCCGCGGTGGCGTCCTTGCGGCCGAGCCGGCGCCCGGCGACGGTGTGCCTGCCCTCGACCTCCTCCAGGAGCGCGGCGAGCACCTCCTCGTTGGTCCAGCTCGGGCGCCACCCCGCGTCGTGCAGCCGGCTCACGCTGACCACCCAGGGATGCATCGTGTACGCCAGGTCACCGGCCGGGGAGGGGGTGAGGCCGATCCGGTGCAGCCGGGCGGCGGCGCCCAGGGCCACCGCGGAGGGCAGCTCCATCCGCCGGACACCGCTGAGCTCCTCGACCTCCTCCTGCTCCAGCCAGCCGTCGCAGCCGACCGCGAACTCTCCGTCGATCTTCTCGAGCGCTGCGTACTCCAGCGCCATGACCAGGTCCTCGACGTGGCAGAACTGCCAGGTCGGGCGTGAGCCGGCGACGACCAGGAGGCGCGGTGACTCGAAGTAACGGGTCAGTGCGGTGTCCGTGCCGCCCACCAGGACGGTGGGCCGGACCACCGTCACGTTGAGTCCGGGGTGGGCGCGGGGCGCGCGGCGGCCGAGCCGTTCGATCTCCAGCAGGTCGCCGACACCGGTGGCCTCCGCCGTGGCGCGCAGCTCGGCGTCCTCGGAGAGCGGAATGTCGTTGTCGGGCAGCGCCCCGTAGACCATCGCCGAGGTGCAGAGCACGACCCGGTGCACGCCGACCGCGGCGGCCGCGGTCAGCACGGTCTGGGTACCGCGCACGTTGTACGCGGTACGGGCGGCCGGGTCGGTCTCCAGGTCGAGATCGAGGGCGAGGTGCACCACGACGTCTGCGCCGCGCAGCTTCTCCGCGATGGCGGGATCGCGGACGTCGAGGATGTGCCAGGTCGCCTCCGCGACCTCGCCACGGCGCTCGTCGACGGCGATGACCTGCTTGATCTCCTCGGAAGCCGCGAGGCGCGCGGTGAGCAGCTCGCCCACGCCGCTCGCGGCCCCGGTGACCGCGACCACGGGGCCGCGCTTTCCGGAGCGGCTCTTTTCCGGTTTCTTCTCGGTCGAGGGAGCGGACAGGTTTCGCGCTGCGCGAACCTGAGGATCTGGGGAACTCACCAGGCATCTCCAGCGGTTGTCTTCAGTACGTACCTCAATGACGCGTGCGTACCAGGTGGCGTCCATCCTGCCGCAGGCCGGGAGCAGGCGGAGCACTGAGGCCCTGCGCGGGCTTTTGGTGTCTACGCTGGATGGTGATGTCGGGCAGTCGCCGTCGGTTCGAGCCGGCGGCCCTACGAGCCGAGGAAACCCCGTGAGTGACACCCCATTCGGATTCGGCCTTCCGCCGGAGGAGCCGGACAACGGCGACGAGGGCAAGAAGAAGGACCCCACCGGAGGTGGGCAGGGCTCGGGCGGGCCGGCGAACCCGTTCGGCTTCGGGCCGGGCGCGGGCGCGGAGAACCCCTTCGCGGCGATGTTCGGCTCGATGAACCCCAATGACCTGGGCGCCGCCTTCCAGCAGCTCGGCCAGATGCTGAGCTACGAGGGCGGCCCGGTGAACTGGGACATGGCCAAGCAGATCGCCCGCCAGACGGTCTCGCAGGGCACGCCGGACGGCACGAAGGACGCCAGCGTCGGCCCGTCGGAGCGCTCCGCGGTCGACGAGGCGCTGCGCCTGGCCGACCTTTGGCTGGACGGGGTGACGTCCCTGCCCTCCGGTTCGGTCTCGACGGTGGCGTGGAGCCGTGCGGAGTGGGTCGAGGCGTCCCTGCCGGCCTGGCAGAAGCTGGTCGACCCGGTGGCGGAGCGCGTCGGCCTCGCCATGGGCGACGTGCTGCCCGAGGAGATGCAGGCGATGGCGGGCCCGCTGATCGGCATGATGCGGTCGATGGGCGGCGCGATGTTCGGCCAGCAGATCGGGCAGGCCGTCGGCGTGCTGGCGGGTGAGGTGGTCGGCTCCACCGACATCGGCCTGCCGCTGGGCCCGGCCGGCAAGGCGGCGCTGCTGCCGTTGAACGTGGAGCGCTTCGGCAAGGACCTCAGCGTGCCGCAGGACGAGGTCCGGCTGTACCTGGCACTGCGCGAGGCCGCCCACCAGCGCCTCTTCGCCCACGTCCCGTGGCTGCGCTCGCACCTGTTCGGCGCCGTCGAGGGGTACGCGCGCGGCATCAAGGTCGACACCAGCAAGCTGGAGGACGTGGTCGGCCAGTTCGACCCGTCGCAGCCCGAGCAGCTTCAGGACGCCCTTCAGCAGGGCATGTTCCAGCCGGAGGACACCCCGGAGCAGAAGGCCGCCCTGGCCCGGCTGGAGACGGCGCTCGCGCTGGTCGAGGGCTGGGTGGACGCCGTGGTGCACGAGGCCGCGAAGTCCCGTCTGACCTCGGCGGACGCGCTGCGAGAGACGATGCGCAGGCGTCGGGCCTCCGGCGGTCCCGCCGAGCAGACCTTCGCCACGCTCATCGGCCTGCAGCTGCGCCCGCGGCGGCTGCGTGACGCGTCCCGGCTGTGGGCCTCCCTCACCGACGCGCGTGGCCTCGACGGACGCGACGCCCTGTGGGAGCACCCCGACATGCTGCCGACCGCCCAGGACCTGGACGATCCGGACGGCTTCGTCCACCACGAGCAGCTGGACTTCTCCGAGCTGGACAAGATGCTCGGCGAGGCCGCGAAGGACCCGGGCAAGCCCGAAGCGGGCGGCGAGGACGGCAAGGACGACACCGACCGGTGAGCCTCCACGACGACGCCGTCCTCGTACTGAAGCGGTACGAGAGCGCGGCGGACCCGGCGCAGGACGGACTGCGCCAGGTCTACCTCGACCACCTGGCGCAGCACCCCGACGGCATGTGGAAGTCCTGCGGGGCGGGCCACCTCACGGCCAGCGCACTGGTCGTCGACCCCGAGCACGGCCGGGTGCTGCTCACCCTCCACCGCAAGCTGCGGATGTGGCTGCAGATGGGCGGGCACTGCGAGCCCCAGGACGCCTCGGTCGCCGAGGCCGCGCTGCGGGAGGCGACGGAGGAGTCCGGCATCCCCGGTCTGACCCTGATCGGGGGCGCCCCGGTCAGGCTGGACCGGCACCCGATCCCCGCGCCCTGCCACTGGCATCTGGACGTGCAGTACGCGGCTCTGGCCCCCTCCGGCTCGACGGAGCGGATCAGTGACGAATCACTCGACCTGCGCTGGTTCGCGTACGACGAGGTCGCCTCGGTGGCCGACGCCTCCGTCGTACGGCTGCTGGAGTGCACGCGCGCCGCGCTGGCGGAGAGCCGGTAGCGGCGCGGTCCCTCCGGGCATGTTCGAGGGGCGGTCTTCGCGAAGACCGCCCCTCGAACATGGTGTGCGTGCCGGTGTGCGTGGTTCCGATTCCGGCGGCTCAGTTCCAGGCGTTGTTCTGGTTCTGACCGTGGGCGCCCTGCTGCCCCATGCCGTACTGGGCCCGGATGCCCTGGCCGGTGTCGTGGTTCTGCGGGGGCAGCACCTCGCTCGGCTGGACCAGGGCGAAGCCCTGGCCGAGGAAGCTGAGCTCCCAGCCCTCGCCGGTGTTGCCACGGCGCCGCCAGACGCCCGAGGAGTGGGTCTGGGCCTGCATCTGCACCCGCAGCGAGCTGGACCAGGCGACGATCGCGTCGGCGTCGGCGTTGACGTACTTGTCGGGCGTGACCTGCATCATCAGCGGCTGGCCCGAGGTCATCAGCGCGACCTTGCCGGTGCCGGAGATGTTGAGCTGGTACTTCCCGGTGCCCGAGATGCCGTACTGGCTGTCCACCGCGATGACCTCGGTGTGCAGCGAGGAGTCCAGCGCCAGGACGTAGGCGCTGTCCACGGTGATGCCGTCGTGATCGACGTCCACGACATGGATGTACTGCGCCAGATTGGCGAAGTAGACGGTGCCCTGACCGGAGCACCGCATCAACTCGAGACCCTCGCCGGTGTGCGCGCGGGCGCTCCGCTGCCCCTGCGACTGGTACTCGCCGTCGAACTCCATCAGGCCCTGGTAGGCGACCATGGCGCCCTTGCGGGCGAGGATGTCGTCGTGGCCGGTCAGCGAGACCCGCAGGAGCTGCGGGTTCTGGATGGTGTACCGCTCCTGGGACTGCTGTTCGGTGTGGCTGAAAAGCGGACTCTGCATGATGTGTTCCCCTCCCCCGTCAGTTCCGGACCCGCAGGCGGTCGGTACTGTCCTCGCTCGGCTGGACGACGACGATGCCCTGGCCGGAGAACGCCATCTGGTACGCCTCGCCGCTGCCCCGTCCGATGAGTGAGGACGCCTTGAAGCTGCGCTTGCCCTTCACCTTGAGGTTCGGGGACCAGGCCACGAGCGCGTCCGGGTCGACGTAGGTCTCGTCCTCGCCGCGTCCGCAGTCGACGACGATCGGCGTGCCGCGCGAAGTGATGGCGACCCAGCCGGTGCCGGAGACGCAGACGTTCCACAGGCCCTGCCCGGCGAACTTCGCGAGCCCCTTGACCCGCTCGACGCCCCAGGAGAGGTGGGCGTCGAAGGCGAGGAGGTTGGTGCCGTTGACCGAGAGGGAGTCGTTGTTGAGGTTGATCACGACCACGTCGGCACCGTAGTCGGCGAGGTAGAGCAGGCCGTCGCCGGAGCACTTCATGATCGGCGCACCCTCGCCGGTGATCCACTGGGAGGCGATCTGCCGGACGGCGGGCGGGTTGGGCTCGTACTGGATGAAGCCCTCGTAGGCGACCATCGAGCCGGTACGTGCGTAAAGGTCCTGGCCGGTGGCCATGGCGACCTTGAGCATCGTGTGGCCGTGGTTCTCCATCCGGGCGGTGACGGGGGTCGGGGCGTAGCCCGCGAGCTGCTGGTTCATGACGGGCTCCCTCAGACCTCGTAGGGCTGGACGACGATGAAGTTGCCGGGAGCTCCCCGGAACTGGAGGTTCACGGTCTCCCCGCTGTGCCCCGGGTAGGCGTTGCGGCGCAGCCGGACCTGACTGGAGATGATCACCTGCGACGCGGCGGACCAGGCGACGACGGCGTTGCAGTCGGCGAAGGTGGTCGGCGTGACCGGCAGCACGACGGGGACGCCGTGGGTCTTGACGACGACCGTGCCGGTGCCCTGGAACTGCATGGTGAACAGGGCGCCGCCGGGAATGCCGTGGCCCTCGATCCTGCGGACCTCGTACTGAAGGCTCTCGTCGAAGGCGAGGACGTTCTCCGCCGAGACGCAGATGCCGTCGCCCTGGAGCTCGATGGGGTGCAGGTGGGAGCCTTCCTCGGCGAGGAAGACCTGCCCGCGGCCGGTGCAGCGCATCAGCTGCATCTCCTGGCCGGTGGCGTTGCCGACGATACGGCCGGCGAAACCTGCGCCCTTGTAGCCGAAGTCGACCTTGCCCTGGTACATCACCATGCTGCCCTGGCGGGCGAGCACGGGCGTGCCGCCCATGGCAAGGTCGACCCGCATGAGCTGCTGGTTCTGCGGGGTCCAGCGCTGGCCGTTGGCCGCTTCCTTGTAGGGCTGGAGCGCCGCCTGAAGACCGGCACCGGCCTGCGGCACACCCTGGGGGACGCCCTGCGGCATTCCGGGCAGCTGCATGCCGGGCGGCTGCATGCCAGGTGGCTGCTGGCCGAACGGTGCCGCGGGCGGCTGGCCGTAGGGCGCGGCGGGCGGCTGGCCGAAGGGGCCGGGAGGCTGCTGTCCGTACGGGGCGGCAGGCGGCGCCTGGCCGGGGACCTGTCCGAACTGCGGCTGCTGGGGCGGCTGCCCCGGCTGCCCGTAGGGCGCGGGGGCCGGGGGCGGCACCGTGCCGCCGGGCGGTGCCAGCGGCGCCGCCATCGTCGGCGCGGCGTGCATCTGCTGCGGCGTCACTGGGGCCGGGGGCGGCGCTGCGGGAGGCTGGGCGGCGGGAGCACCGAAGGACGGGGCGGGAGCCGGGGCGGCGGGGGCGGGGGCGGGGGCCGGGGCGGCCGCCTGGGCGGGCGGGGCGAATGTCGGGGCCGCCGCCTGCGGCTGGGGCGCGGCGGGCTCCTCCTCGGCGACCTCGCCGCCGAAGTTCTTCAGCAGCGCTTCGAGACCGCCGTCGAAGCCCTGACCGACGGCGGCGAAGCGCCAGACGTCCTTCAGATAGAAGTCACCCAGCATCACCGCGCGCTCGGTGCTGAACTCCGAGCCGGTGAAGGCGTACCTGACGACCTCCTCGCCGCCCGCGACGACCCGGATGTAACCAGGACCGACCTGGGACATCTGCCCGGCCCCGTCGATCGTCGCGGTGAACGACAGCTTGTGGATGTGCGCCGGAACGCGGTCCAGGGTGACGCGGAACGACTCGGTGTCACCGGCCTGGGGGCCGAGGAGCTGAATGGACTCCTCGGGCGATTTGGGCTGATTGAAGAAGATGAAGTAGCGGTCGTCGGACAGCTGCTCATGGGCGTCGAGACCGAAGCAGCTGATGTCGAAGGTCAGTCCCTGACCGGCGATCTGCACACCTACGTACAGATCCGTCCCTGATGTGAGGTCGCTGATCCTGGCCTTGTGGCCGCGTTGGAATTCCCTGGCCATGCGTAACGACCGTCCCCCATCCCGAAGGTGAATGCGTCGCGCCAGGCTAACCGCAAAATCCGGCATCGAGCCAAGCCGGTACACACCCGGTACAGAATCGGCGGATGTCACTCACCGCGTGCGGCGGGCAGGTGCGGCAGCCGGTCTGCGGCGACCACGCCTTCCAGGTAGCCGCGCGCCCGTTCGGTACGGGGATACGCCTCCAGCAGCCGCCAGAAACCCGGACCGTGCCCGGGAACGAGCAGGTGGGCCAGCTCGTGCAGCAGTACGTAGTCGACGACGTACTCGGGCATGCCCTGCAGCCGGTGCGAGAGGCGGATGCTGCCCTCCGCCGGGGTGCAGGAACCCCATCGGGTGTTCTGATTGGTCACCCATCGCACCGACACCGGTCTGGCCCGGCCCTGGAAGTACTGGGCGGACAGCCGCTCCGCGCGCTCGGTCAGTTCGCTGTCGCCGAAGACCCGTTTGCTCTCCTGCGCCGCGAGCTTGTCGAGCATCACGCCCACCCAGCGCCGCTCCTCGGCCTCCGACATCCGGGCCGGGATGAGCACGATGGTGCGATCACCTTCCCGGTACGCGGAGACCGTTCTGCGGCGGCGGTTGCTCCGGCGGACCTCGACCGCGCTCGTCACCGAGGCGCGGGGCGGCCGGTCCGCCGCGCCGCGCTGCTGGGTTCCGGCACGGTGCGCGGGGGTCTCCCCGGCGATTCCGGATGACGGGTCGGCGGGCACGCCACGACGTTACCCGGTGCCGGTGGGAGAAGTCCTGGCTCCGGACGGTTCGGGCTCGATCCGCTCCACCCCCGCACCATTCGAATGACTAATACCCCATGCCTGTGGATAACTTTCCGCACGCTTCGGCCCTGGACTGCATTCTGGCAACGGGTCCCGCGAACGTCCGGGCTTCGGCCCGCTCGCGGGGACCGCTCAGCAATCAGAACCGAGGAACACAGACCGGGGGTAGTCGTGAATCCGATGTATCCGATGCTGAAGCCCGCGCTGCGCCGCGCGTGGCGCAGCCATGGCACCGTGCAGTTCGGGACGACGCGCGCCCACGCGGTGAAGTTCGGCCCGCTGGACATCACCACGGGCAGCTTTCTGGAACTGCTCGACGGCACACGCGGACTGCCGCTGCTGTACGAGGAGGCGCGCGCGTTGGGCCTGTCGGAGGCCCAGGTCGACACACTGGTGGACCGGTTGGTGAACGCGGGGCTGGCCGACGATGTACGGGCCGCCGGAGCGGAGGCCGATGCGCTGCGCAGTCGGCCCGGTGCGCTGGAGAGGCACCGCCCCGATCTGGCCTCGCTCTCCGTCGTCCATCCCGAACCGGGCGGCGGGATGCGGCGGCTGGCGGCCCGTCGGGCGATGCGGGTGCAGGTGCGGGGGGCCGGCCGGGTGGGGGCCGCGATCGCGGCGGTGCTGTCCGGTTCGGGGGTGGGCCGGGTGGAGGTGCTGGACGGCGGGCACGCCGAGCCTTCGGACGTCTCGCCCGGCGGGCTTCCGGCGACGGCCGTCGGTGAGCGCCGGGACACCGCCGCCCGGCAGTTGGTACGCAGATCCGCGCCGGGCACGACCCCGCGGGCCACGGAGACGGCGGGATCGCCGGGCGGTGGTGAACCGGGACTCTCACTGGTCGTGGTGGCCCCGCGCGACGGCTTCTCGGTGTACGTCCCCGATCCGCGGTCGGCCGAGCCGTGGATCGCGTCGGGTACTCCTCATCTCTATGCCGGAGTGATGGAGGCGACGGGAATCGTGGGGCCGTTGGTACTGCCCGGCGGCACGGCCTGCGCGCAATGCATGGCGCTGGAGCGCGCTGCCCGGGACCCCGACTGGACCAGGATGCTGTCGCAGTGGCGCTCGGGGCGGCGGACGGCGGTGCAGGCGTGCGACCTGGGCCTGGCGACGGCGGTCGCGGGTCTGGCCGCCGCCCACGCGCTGTCGTTCCTGGACGGCGATCTGCCCGCGAGTACGGGCACGCGCTGGGAGGCCGCGCTGCCGCTGCTGGACTGGCGGGCCGAGCGGTGGTCACCGCGGCTCGACTGTACCTGTGGGGCCGCCGGAGACATTGGGAGGGATCGCTCCTCCGGTAGCGAGGCACGGCAGGACACAATGGCCGGGTAGCCGCCGCACGCGGTACGGCAGTCTGGGATTTGGAGGGGCTCATGTCTGATCTTCCCCGGAAAGCGGTCACCCGTACCGCCAAGCTGGCCGCCCTGCCTCTGGGCTTCGCGGGCCGGGCGACATGGGGTCTGGGCAAGCGGATCGGCGGGAGATCGGCGGAGCTGGTCGCCCGGGAGGTGCAGCAGCGCACCGCGGACCAGTTGTTCCGCGTTCTGGGTGAGTTGAAGGGCGGCGCGATGAAGCTCGGCCAGGCGCTGTCCGTCTTCGAGTCGGCCCTGCCGGAGGAGATCGCCGGACCGTACCGGGCGGCTCTCACCAAGTTGCAGGAGGCCGCGCCCCCGATGCCCAGCGACACCGTGCACGCGGTGCTGGCGGAACGGCTCGGGGAGGACTGGCAGGAGCTGTTCCTCGAGTTCGACGACAGACCGTCGGCCGCCGCCTCGATCGGCCAGGTGCACCGGGCGGTGTGGCACGACGGACGGAATGTCGCGGTGAAGGTGCAGTATCCGGGCGCCGGGCAGGCGCTGCTCTCGGATCTGACCCAGCTCAGCAGATTCGCCCGGTTGCTCGGCCCGTTGATTCCCGGGATGGACATCAAGCCACTGATCACGGAGTTGCGCGACCGGGTCTCGGAGGAACTGGACTACGAACAGGAAGCCCGTTCGCAGGGCAATCATGCCGAGGAGTTCGCGGACGACCCGGACGTGGTGATCCCCGGTGTGGTGCACCAGTCGGACCAGGTGCTGGTGACGGAGTGGATGGACGGTGTCCCGCTCGCCGAGGTGATCGCGGACGGCACGCCGGAGCAGCGGGACCGGGCCGGTCAGCTGCTGGCGCGGTTCCTCTTCTCGGGGCCCGCGCGGACCGGTCTGCTGCACGCGGACCCGCATCCGGGCAACTTCCGGCTGCTGCCACCGGAAGAGGGCGAGGGCGAAACGGAGGGAGAGGCCGATGGCGAGGCCGGGCAATGGCGGCTCGGAGTGCTGGATTTCGGGACGGTCGACCGACTTCCGGGCGGTCTGCCGCAGATCATCGGGGACTCTCTGCGGCTGACCCTGGCAGGCGAGGCGGACGCGGTGTACGAGCTGCTGCGTGGGGAGGGATTCGTCAAGGACACGATCGACCTCGACCCCGACGCGGTGCTGGACTACCTCCTGCCGATCATCGAGCCGGCGCAGGTGGAGGAGTTCACGTTCACCCGGAGCTGGATGCGCAATCAGGCGGCGCGGATCGCGGACCCGCGCTCCCCCGCCCACCAGCTGGGCAGGCAGTTGAACCTGCCGCCCGCCTATCTGCTGATACACCGGGTGACGTTGAGCACGATCGGGGTGCTGTGCCAGCTGAACGCGACGGTGCGGCTGCGCGAGGAGCTCGATGACTGGCTGCCGGGATTCCTGCCGCAGGGCGAGGCGGACACGGACGAGCCGGAGGCCGACGGCGGGGCGGATCCGGACGACGAGCAAGGTCCGGACGACGGGCAGGGTCCGGACGACGGGCAGGGTCCGGACGACGGGGCGGCGTCGGGCGGGAAGGAGCTCGCGGCGCGGGAGCCGGCGGGCGACGCGCCCTCGGGGGCGTAGCCGACCGGTCGACGGCAGCCGGTGTCCGGCGCTGTCGGCCGTCACCACCAGGCGGAGTCGAGGCGGCCCTCGATCGCCCGGATATGGGTGCGGGCACACGTCTCGCAGAAGTACTGGCGCCTGCCGTTCTCCACGGAACAGAGCCAGGTCGGCGGTGGGGCATCGCCCTCGGCGGAAGTGCCGCACAGGGCGCAGGAGAAAAGAGCGGCGTCGCCCGGCGCGGGCTGCTGAGTGCGGTGCGGGGTCTCCTCGTCCATCTCGTGACGATAACGCCGTACTCGTGACGTCGCGCGGCGTCGTTTGGGATCGCCGCGGAGCACGACCGCGGGGCCGGTCCGTCCGGACC
>NZ_JBHJQP010000160.1:0-3913 GCF_042262625.1 Streptomyces sp. NPDC056347
GGTCCGGGGAGGTCTCCCCGGGCCACCGGCCCGCCCGCGGTCCCGGCGTCAGCGGTTCCCGGAGACGGTCTCGCGCGCCGCGCGCAGGGACTCCTTCAGCGACCCCATGGTGGCGAGCACGGCGGTGGGCTCGTAGCCGCAGTGCGCCATGCAGTTGTCGCAGCGCGGGTCCTTGCCCCGGCCGTACTTGTCCCAGTCGGTCTCCTCGATGAGCTGACGGTAGGTCGGAACGTAGCCGTCGCTCATCAGGTAGCAGGGCCGCTGCCAGCCGAACAGCGAGTAGTTCGGAATGGCCCAGGCGGTGCACGGGAAGTCCGCCTTGCCCTCCAGGAAGTCCAGGAAGAGCGGCGAGTGGTTCAGCCGCCAGCGGCCCCGGTTGCCGCCCGCGAACGCCTTTCTGAACAGTTCACGGGTCTGCTCGACGCCCAGGAAGTGGTCCTGGACGGGTGCCTTCTCGTAGGCGTAGGCCGGCGAGATCATCATTTCGTCGACCTTCAGGTCGTCGTTGAGGTAATTGAGGACCTCGATGACGGTCTGCGGGGTGTCGGTGTTGAAGAAGGTGGAGTTCGTGGTGACCCGGAAGCCGCGCCGCTTGGCCTCCTTGATCGCCGCCACCGCCTCGTCGAAAACGCCTTCCTTGGCAACGGATTCGTCGTGCCGCTCGCGCAGCCCGTCGATGTGCACGGCAAAGGCGAAATAGGGAGAGGGCGTGAATTTCTCCATCTTCTTCCGCATCAGCATCGCGTTGGTGCACAGGAAGACGTACTTCCTGCGTGCCACCAGCTGCCGCACGATCTCGTCGATCTGCGGGTGCATCAGCGGTTCGCCGCCCGCGATGGAGACCATCGGGGCACCCGATTCGAGCACCGCGCCCACGGCCTGCGCCACCGGCATGCGCTGCTTGAGCACGCCTGCCGGATGCTGGATCTTCCCGCAGCCCTCGCAGGCGAGATTGCACGCGAACAAGGGTTCCAGTTCCACGATGAGCGGGAACTTCTCCCGCTTACGAAGCTTCTGTTCGATGAGATACGTCGCGACCTTGATGGACTGGCGGAGCGGCATGGCCATCTGGCTCACCTCCTGGGGAGCAGCAAGGATCGGTGCCATTCGTAGAAAGCAGGCAGGACGGCACGGAGAACGCGGAAAGCCGATATTCCACCGCGTATCGTGCCGATGCGAACGAGCTCATGCTCCGGAGCATCCACGACCACCCGTACGGCGGCAACCGGGCGTGGCCCGGAACGCAGAGCGGTACGCAGGGTCGCGGCGGACTCCATGTCCACCGCGATCGCTCCGGTGGCCCGCAGTCCGGCCCGCTCATGTCCGCGTACGACATGGTCGGAGCCGGTCAGCGGGCCGGTGTGGACGGTGCGGCCGGGCACCGCCCTGGACAGGGCCAGGGCGAGCAGGCCCGTGCCGGTGCAGGCGGTCGACTCCCCGGCCTCCCGGGTCTCGTCGGCGACCACCAGGTCCCCGGGCCGCATCCCGGGCCGCAGCCCGGCGCAGAACCCGGAGGCCAGCACCGCCGCACCGTCCGCACCGTCCCGGCCGAGCGCCTGTACGACGGCCTCCTCGGCCGCCCTGGGGCCCATGCCGGTACGGAGCACGGTGACCGGACCGGGGGCCTCGCCGGCCCCGGCCCGGCCGCTGCGCAGGGCGAACCGCTCGATGCCGAGCGCACAGGCGATCAGCAGCGGGGCAGCGGGACCGGCCGTGCCCGGCCCGTCGGTCATCAGGCCCCCTTCAAGGCGGCCGCGCGGTCGGCGAACGGCTCGCCGTGCACGTACCGTCCGAGGGCGGTGAGCGGGAAGACCTGGCGGTAGAGGTGGTAGTTGATGGAGAAGTCCCACGGGAAACCGGTACCGGTGAAGTACGGCTCGTCCCAGGACCCGTCGGCCCGCTGCGTCTCGGTGAGCCAGCGGACGCCCCGTCGTACGGCCGCGCCGTCCCGTTCCCCGGCCGCCAGCAGGGCCAGCAGCGCCCAGGCGGTCTGGGAGGCGGTCGAGGCGCCGTGCCCGATCCACTTCTCCTCGTGGTAGGAGCGCAGGTCCTCGCCCCAGCCGCCGTCGTCGTTCTGCACGGACTCCAGCCAGCCGACCGCGCGCCGGATCGCCGGGTGCGTACCGGGCAGCCCGGCGGCCACCAGCGCGGGGACCACCGACCCCGTGCCGTACACGTAGTTGACGCCCCAGCGACCGAACCAGGCGCCGCCCTCCTCCTGTTCGGCGAGCAGCCACCGGATGCCGCGCCGGGTGGCGGGGTCCGCGGACCGGCCCTCGACGGCGAGCATCTCCACCACGTGCCCGGTGACGTCGGCGGACGGCGGGTCGACGACCTCGCCGAAGTCGCAGAAGGGCAGCCGGTTGGGGAACGGGCTGGTGTTGTCCGCGTCGAAGGCGCCCCAGGCGCCGTTGCGGGACTGCATGCCGACGCTCCAGCGCACGCCGCGCCGGATCGCGGCCTCGACGCGCGCCGGATCGGGATGGCGGACCCGGCGCAGCGCGAGGACCACCTCGGCGGTGTCGTCGATGTCCGGGTAGTTGTCGTTGTGGAACTCGAAGGCCCAGCCGCCGGGGTCGAGCCGGGGGCGGCGCACCGCCCAGTCGCCGGGCCGGGCGATCTCCTCGTCGAGCATCCAGTCCACGGCCTTCACCAGGGCGGGGTGGTCGGGGCCGACACCGGCGTCGGCGAGCGCGATGGTGGCCAGGCAGGTGTCCCACACCGGTGACTGGCAGGCCTCGATCATCCGGGCGCCGTCCTCGCGCCACACCGCGAACCGGTCGAGGGATTCGAGCCCGGCCCGCATCACCGGGTGGTCGAGGTCGTAGCCCATCAGGTGCAGGGCGATGACGGAGTACACGGCGGGGGGCTGGATGCCGCCCCAGCAGCCGTCGTTCTCCTGGCGTTCGATGATCCAGCGGACCGCGGCGTTCATCGCGGTCCGGCGCACCGCGCGCGGGGCGACGCGGCGGTAGAGGTGCAGTGCCCTGTCCAGGCGCTGGAAGACACCGTCCCAGCTGGCGGCCGGTGCGGGGCGGCGGGGCGGGCTGGGGCGGCGGGCGTCGGTGTGCAGTTCGTCGAGCGGGAAGGGGGCCGGGCGGACGGGCCGCTTCGCCGAGACGATGGTGAGCGGCACGATGGTCTGGCGGGCCCAGCAGCCGAAGTCGTAGATGTTGAGCGGGGCCCACTTCGGGAAGAACATCAGCTCGGGCGGGAGTTCGGGGAGGTCGTCCCATTTCCACCAGCCGAAGAGGGCCAGCCAGATCCGGGTGAAGACCCGGGAGGCGGCGATCCCGCCCTGTTCCCTGATCCAGGCCGAGGCGCGGGCCATGTGCGGTTCGTCCGGCCGGTCCCCGGCCAGCCGCAGCGCCACGTACGCCTCGATGGTGGTGGAGAGTTCGCCCGGCCCGCCGTGGAAGGTGGCCCAGGTGCCGTCCCCGAGCTGTTCGCCGCGGATGAAGCGGCCTGCGGCCCGTACCGTGTCCGGGTCCTGGATGCCGAGGAACTGGCGGAGCAGCAGGTCCTCCGCGTCCATCGTGACGTTGGTGGCGAGGTCGCCCTTCCACCAGCCCTGCTCGTCCTGCCGGCCGAGGAGGTGCTCCACCGAGCGTTCCGCGGCCCGCCGCGCGGCGGCGAGCACGTCGTCCGCGGCGATGGTTGTGTCGGTCGGTTGGCTGGCCGAGGCCGCTACGGGGTTCACGGCCCCGGTGCTTCCGTCGGTCGTCGCTGTCATGGCTTCCCCTTCGTGCAGTCCGGTCCTGCTGTGCTGGGGTCTCCGTCGGGCGGGGGCGTGTGAGGGCCCCCGCCCGCGACAGCGGGTAAAATTGAGCAGAATGTGAAAAAATAATTAGTAAGACGACCAAATCACCGCGCGCCGGGGGCAGCGCCCCCACCGTCGGCGGCAAGTAGAAGC
>NZ_JBHJQP010000160.1:3923-18814 GCF_042262625.1 Streptomyces sp. NPDC056347
GTGTGTTCGCAAAATCCGTCACACGTTATGGGTTTCTCTGCTGTGCTGGGGTCTCCGTCGGCCGACGCCCCTTGTCAGGGCGCCGGCCGGCGACTGCGAGTCATATGGAGCAGATGGTCATCATCTCTTTCGTACGACGACGAAGTCAGCGAGCGCCGTGAGCTGCGCCCGCACGGTCTGCGGCATGTCGACGCGGTGCAGCGCCTCGATGGCGACCGCATGCTGCCGACGGGCCTCCTGGGCGGTCCAGTCCCGGCCACCCGCCTCCTCGATGAGCGCCGCACGGGCGGCGAACTCCTCTTCGGAGAAGCTGTCGAAATCGCTGCTCTTGGCGTCGGCGGCGAGCAGTTCGCCCAGCCGCTGCGACGCCGGACCGCCCGCGGCCAGCGCGGCGACGACCGGCAGCGACTTCTTGCGCTGCCGCAGGTCGCTCCAGGTCTGCTTGCCGGTCGACTCCGGGTCGCCCCAGATGCCGAGGAGGTCGTCGACGGCCTGGAAGGCGAGGCCGAGGTGGTAGCCGTACGCCTCCAGGGTGTCGGCGGTGCGGTCGTCGGCGCCGCCGAGCACCGCGCCGATGGAGCAGGCGCAGGCGAGCAGGGCGCCGGTCTTGTTGCCCTCCATCTCCAGGCACTCCTCGACGGTGACCCGCTCACGGTGCTCGTACGAGATGTCCTGCGCCTGGCCGTCGATCAGCTTGCGGCTGGCGGTGGTCAGCCTGCGCGTGGCGCGGCCCGCCTCGACGGTGCCGAGCTCCAGCAGGACCTCGCTCGCGAGGGCGAAGAGCGCGTCGCCGACCAGGATCGCCTGGGCGGGGCCGTGCACCTTCCACACCGTGTCGCGGTGGCGGCGCTGTTCGTCGCCGTCCATCAGGTCGTCGTGCAGCAACGAGAAGTTGTGCACCAGTTCGACGGCGACGGCTCCGGGGACGCCCGCCTCGGGGGCGGCTCCGGCGGCCTCGGCGGACAGCAGGGCGAGGGCCGGACGGACGGCCTTGCCGCCGTCGCCGTCGGCGGGCTGTCCCTGGGCGTCGATCCAGCCGAAGTGGTAGGCGGCGACGGTGTCCATGGGCGGTGCGAGCCGGTCGACGGCGGCCCGGAGCACCGGAGCGGAAAGGGCTCGTCCGCGCTCAAGAAGCGCGGCGACGTCCGTGGTGTCGGCCACGGTGTCAAAAGCCGGATTCGCCGGGGTCACTGACTCTCCTCTTGTTCCGGTGGTACTGCTCATGCCGCTTCCTGCAGCGGATGTTCTTGGGTGCGGCCGAGCGCCCGGAGTGCGGCGTCCGCCGCACTGAATCCGCTGCGGACGGCGCCCTCCATCGTGGCGGGCCAGCCGGTGGCCGTCCACGCCCCGGCCAGGCCGAGGCCGGGCAGGCGGGTGCGGGAACCCGGCCGCAGCCGTCCCGCGCCCGGGGTGGGGGCGAAGGTCGCCGCACGCTCCCGGGTGACGAAGAAGTCCCGGATTCCGGCGCCCCGGGCGGCGGGCAGCAGCCGCTCCAGCTCCGGCAGGTAGCGGGCGCGCAGCTCGGCGACGGGCAGATCGATCTCCTCGCCGGCGGCGGACTGGGACACCGCGAGATACTGCCCGGGGCCGGTGAGCCCGGAGGCGTCCGTACGGTCGAAGACCCACTGGACCGGGGAGCCGAGCGCGGCGAAGAACGGGCGGCGCAGCACCTTGCGGTCGTAGACGACGTGCACGTTGAGGATCGGCGAGGTACCGATGGCCAGCAGCCGGTCGGGGTCGTCGAGCGCGCCTTCGGGGAGCAGGCCGTGGGCCTCGTGCTGCGGGACGGCGAGGACGACGGCGTCCGCCTCGATCCGTTCGCCGCCGGTCTCCACGCTCCAGCGGCCCTCCGCCGTGCGGGTGAGGGCGGTGGCCTTGGCCCGCAGTTCGGTACGGACCCCGGCGGCGTCGAGGGCCTTGCGCGCCAGCGTGTCGTGCACCTCGCCCAGCGGCACCCGCGGCAGGCCGATGTCGGCGGCGCCGGGATCGGACAGGAGCCCGGTCTTGAAGACCTTCGCGGCGAGCGCCAGTGAGGAGTCGGGTGCGGTGGCGTTCAGTGTGGCGACGCCGACCAGGTCCCAGAGGGCCTCGATGGCGCGCGGCGACTGGCCGTGCCGGGCGAGCCAGCTGCCGAAGTCGACGGTGTCGAGGGCCGGGTCGTCCAGGTCGAGGCGGCCGAGGGCCAGCGCGGCGCGACCCACACTCGCCCGCTCGGCGAGCGAGAGGTGCGGGTAGGCGGCCAGCCCGGCGGCGAGATGGAAGGGCACCGGCAGGGCGTTGCGGCGCAGCCGGCCGAGCCGGGGCCCCGAGGGCCGCCCGACGTCGAGGACGGGTACGTCCAGCCGGTCCTGGAGGGGCGCGAGGCGGGC
This sequence comes from Streptomyces sp. NPDC056347, assembly GCF_042262625.1. Classification (NCBI taxonomy): domain Bacteria; kingdom Bacillati; phylum Actinomycetota; class Actinomycetes; order Kitasatosporales; family Streptomycetaceae; genus Streptomyces; species Streptomyces sp. NPDC056347. The sequence continues at coordinate 6,293 of NZ_JBHJQP010000160.1, forward strand.
TCCGTCGACCCGGTCGAGGAACCAGCGGTAGGCCGTGCAGCAGCGCAGGTAGACATGCTGTCCGTTGTCGACCGTCAGTTCGCCGCGCCGGAAGGAGAAGGCGAGGCCGCCGAGCCGGGGCCGGCCCTCCAGCAGGGTCACGCCGAGCCCGGCGTCGGCCAGGCGCAGGGCCGAGGTGATGCCGGCGAGGCCGCCGCCGATCACGACCGCGCGGGCGGCGCCCGGTGCTTCGTGCGTCATGCGTCCTCCTTCCGCCGGGTCACTTCAGTCAGGGACGCGTATCCCTGGGACGGGGTTGACCGCTGATGCGATCGGGTCTCCGTGGTGCACATGGTGCGTGAGATGTCCTTACGGCGCATCAGACGCGCCCCCTGGCCGTACGCCGGGAGACGTGCCGGGCGTCGAGACCCGACAGACCGCGCACCGCGACGTACGCCTTCTCGTGCCCGGGCAGCGAGACCCGGCCGCGCAGCACCGCCCCGGGATCGCGCTCGATCCGGTCCAGCAGCCGCCGGTAGATGCCCGCCATGGCCGCCACGCAGGCTCCGCTGCGCCGGTCCAGCATCGGCAGCAGCCGGTACCCCTCGGCGAACAGGGCGCGGGCGCGGCGCACCTCGAAGTGGACCAGCCCCGCGAAGTCGGCGCCGGAGGGGGGTACGGACCGGTGGAAGCCGGCCGAGCAGCCGAACTTGGCGAGGTCGTCGGCCGGCAGATACGTACGCCCGTTGCCCGCGTCCTCGCGGACGTCGCGCAGGATGTTGGTCAGCTGGAGCGCGAGGCCGAGCGTGTCGGCGTACTCCGCGGCCCGTTCGGCCCCCGGAGCGCCGGGCTCGGTCCCGAAGACGCCCAGGCTGAGGCGGCCGATGGCGCCCGCGACGCAGCGGCAGTAGACCTTCAGGTCGTCCCAGGTCTCGTAGGTCGCTCCGCGCACGTCCATCAGTACGCCGTCGATGAGCTCGTCGAGCCCGCCGAGCGGCAGCGGGAAGCGGCGCGCGGCATCGGCGAGCGCGACGGCCACCGGGTCGGTGTCGTCCTCGTCGACCTCGCCGTTCCTGATCCGGTCCAGGACGCCGCGGGTGCCCTCCAGCCGGACCCGCTTGGTCTCCGGGTCCAGCTCGCCGTCGCCGATGTCGTCGACCCGGCGGGAGAAGGCGTACAGCGCCGACATGGCCTGCCGCTTCTCGGTCGGCAGCAGCCTGATCCCGTACGCGAAGTTACGCGCCTGCTGTCCGGTGACCGCCTCGCAGTAACTGTATGCGGCCTGTACCGGTGCCGACATGTACGTCGTCTGTCCCTCCACGGTCCGGCTCACCCCTCTCTACGCGCTCTTCGCAAGACAACTCCCGCCTCGCGCAGCCGTCCGGGCCTGCTGGGCTTGGGCGGTCCGGGCAGTACATCGAACCCGGCGTCGGTGATCGCGGCCAGGGCGGCGTTGCCGCCCGCCACGAATCCGGCGAGAAGCAGCTTGAGCCTGCCGTCGACGCTACCCACGAGGGGGGTGCCTTCATCCAGCAGTTCGCGGGCCCGTTCCGCCTCGTACGCGATCAGCGAGCGCACTGCGGCGCCCGCCGAAGGTGCGGCGAGGTCGGCCTCGGTGACACGGAACCGCGCCATGTCGTCGGCGGGCAGATAGATCCGGTCGCGGCCGAGGTCCTCGGCGACGTCCTGGAGGTGCTCGACGATCTGGAGTCCGGTGCAGACGGCGTCGGAGCGGCGGATGCGCTCGGGGCTGGCGGTGCCGGTGATCTGGAGCACCAGCCGGCCCACGGGGTTGGCGGACAGTTCGCAGTAGGCCAGGAGTTCCTCGTACGTCCCGTAGCGGCGGACCTTCTGGTCCTGCCGGTTCGCCTCCAGGAGGCCGAGGAAGGGTTCCGGGGTGAGGGCGCGGCGCCGCACGGTGGGGCGCAGGCCGCGCAGCAGGGGATGGCGGGGGCCGTCGCCGGACGGGGCGAAGACCCGGTGCAGATCGGCCTCCAGGGCATCGAGCATGGCGAGCCGGTCCCCGGCCCGCGCGGGGTCGAGGCCGAGGTGCCGGGCGTCCGCGCCACCGGGGGCGAGGTCGCCGTCGCCGATGTCGTCGACGAGGCGGGCGTAGCCGTAGACGGCCATGAGGTCGTCGCGCCAGGCCCGGGGCAGGAAGAAGGGCGCTACGGGGAAGTTCTCGTGCGCGGCCTTGTCGAGGGTGCTAGGCGCGGCGTCGCCGGAATGCGTCGGGGTCACCTGTCGCCGCCCGGTGCTGGGACGGCGTGAGCACCCCGGAGCTGGAGATCTTCCGTCATTGCCGCCACATCTCCCGTTCTACACCGCTGACCCAAAACATCCCATTCCGGACACGCCGCCCGCTCGGCCGAGTGCGGAGCGCTGTCTACGGGCCGTGCACCAGGGGCTATCGCCCCACTTGCCTCGAATCAGCACCGGTACAGCTTACGTTGTACAACGCTCATCCATACGGCGGGGTGCGAGGCCTCCCGTCACCCCGCGCGCCGCCCCGCCAACCTTCCACCCGATCAAGGGAATTGACGTCATCCGACGGGACGAGATCCGGCGCGGGGCGTACCGCCGGGCGTGCACCCGTCCGGGCGCCGTCCACCATCCGGACAGCGCGACGGCCCCCGCCGGGCTGTCCGGCAGGGGCCGTCGGGAGGCCTCGGGGCGGCGGGGGCGCTACTTGCCGGTCTCGCGCTCGTACGCCTTGAGCACCTCGTCCGTCGGGCCGTCCATCAGGAGCTCGCCCTTCTCCAGCCAGAGCACCCGGTCACAGGTGTCCCTGATGGACTTGTTGCTGTGGCTGACCAGGAAGACGGTGCCCGCCTCCTTGCGGAGCTCCCGGATGCGCTTCTCGGAGCGGATCTGGAACTTGCGGTCACCGGTCGCCAGCGCCTCGTCGATCATGAGGACGTCGTGGTTCTTCGCCGCGGCGATGGAGAACCGCAGCCGCGCGGCCATGCCGGAGGAGTACGTCCGCATCGGCAGGGTGATGAAGTCGCCCTTCTCGTTGATGCCCGAGAAGTCGACGATGCCCTGGTAGCGCTCGCGGATCTCCTCGCGGGACATGCCCATGGCGAGGCCGCCGAGCACCACGTTGCGCTCGCCGGTCAGATCGCTCATCAGCGCCGCGTTGACGCCGAGCAGCGAGGGCTGGCCGTCGGTGAAGACCTTGCCCTTCTCGGTCGGCAGCAGACCGGCGATGGCCCGCAGCAGCGTCGACTTGCCGGAGCCGTTGGTACCGATGAGGCCGATCGCCTCGCCCCGGTAGGCGGTGAAGGTGACGCCGCGCACGGCGTGGACCTTGCGCACCCCGCGGGGCTCGCCCTTGCCTCGGCGCAGCATCCGGCTCAGCGCCGCGGTGGCGCTGCCCTTGCCGCCGCCCGCGCCGTTGACCCGGTACACGATGTGCACGTCGTCGGCGATGACGGTGGGGACGCGCCCCTGGGTCTTGTCGTCAGCCACGGCCGTACCGTTCCTCTGCCTTCCAGAAGTACACGAAGCCCACGAGCCCGACCAGGACCGCCCAGCCGAGTGCCACGATCCACACGTGCGCGGGCAGGTTCTCGGAGCCGTAGCCGTCGATCAGCGCGAAACGGATCAGGTCCATGTAGATGGCCGCCGGGTTGTACTGGAGCACGTCGGCGATCCAGGCCGGCTTGTCCTTGAGCATCACCGGGATGGAGAACATGACGCCCGAGGCGTACATCCAGGTCCGCATCACGAACGGCATCAGCTGGGCGAGGTCGGGGGTCTTGCTGCCGAGCCGGGCCATGATCAGCGCCAGACCGGTGTTGAAGACGAACTGCATGACCAGCGCCGGAACGACCAGCAGCCACGACGGGCCCGGGTAGCTCCCGAAGGCGACGGCCACGACCGCGAGCACGATCATCGAGTACAGCAGCTGCTGGAGCTGCTGGAGCGAGAACGAGATGGGCAGCGAGGCGCGCGGGAAGTGCAGCGCCCGGACCAGCCCCAGATTCCCGGAGATGGCCCGCACCCCGGCCATGACGGAGCTCTGGGTGAAGGTGAAGACGAACACCCCGGTCACCAGGAACGGGATGAAGACCTCCTGGGTCATTCCCTTCCGGGTGCCCAGGATCAGCCCGAAGATCAGGAAGTAGACCAGGGCGTTGAGCAGCGGCGTGGCCACCTGCCACAGCTGGCCGAGCTTCGCCTGGCTGTACTGGGCGGTCAGCTTCGCCCTGGAGAACGCCATGATGAAGTGGCGCCGGCCCCAGAGCTGCCGGATGTACTCGAGGAGCCCCGGCCGGGCACCGCTCACCGTCAGGCCGTACTTGGCGGCCAGCTCGGCCGGGCTCAGGCCGTCGTCGACGGATGGCGGGGTGCTCAGGGAGACCGCACCGTCGTGGGTTGTGTCACTCACCAGATGAAACTCTCGTATTCAAGATGCGCAGCCAGTCGCGGGCGCGGCTCGGAGCGGACAGATCCCGTAGGGAGAACGTACGTCCCATGCTCTCAGAGGAGAACCTCTCAGATCACGGGAGGGCGGCCGAGGCGGGTCAGCCGCCAGACCGTGCGCCACTTCATCGGGCGGCGGGTTCCGCAGGGGGTGGTCCACCCCTCCCGGAAGCCGCCGAACCATGCCTTCAGCGCCGCTCCCGACGGCCTGCGCAGCAGGGTCAGCAGCAGCCACACGCCGAGGTAGACCGGCACCAGGGGGGCGGGCAGATTGCGGCGCGCCAGCCAGACCCGGTTGCGGGCCACCATCCGGTGGTAGACCGCGTGCCGCGAGGGCGCGGTGGTGGGGTGGTCCAGCACCATGTCCGCGCGGTAGTCGATCATCCAGCCGGCGTCCAGTGCCCGCCAGGCGAGGTCGGTCTCCTCGTGCGCGTAGAAGAACTCCCCGGGCAGCGGGCCCACCTCGGCGACGACCTTGGTGCGTACGGCGTTGGCGCCGCCGAGGAAGGTCGTCACCCGGGAGGAACGCATCGGGTCGGAGGCGCGCAGCCGCGGTACGTGGCGGCGCTGGGTGACACCGGTGTCCGGGTCGGCGATCCGGAAGCTGATGATGCCCAGCCGGGGGTCGGACTCGAAGGCCCGGCGGCACAGCTCGGCGGTGTCGGTGCGCGGCAGCCGCCCGTCGTCGTCGAGGAAGAGCAGGGCGTCCACATCGGCGCCGGACGGGCCGAAGGCCTCGATCCCGACGTTGCGGCCGCCGGGGATGCCCAGGTTCTCGGGCAGCTCGACGGTGCGCACGCCCGCGGGGACGTCCGGTACCGGGGCGCCGTTGCCGACGACCACCACCTCGATCCGGTCGCCCTCCTGCGCGGCGACCGAATCGAGGAGGGCACGGAGCTCCTCGGGGCGATTGCCCATGGTGATGATCACCGCGCCGAGTTTCATGGGCGAGCTCACTTCAGCCTGCTCGACACCAGGATCGACACCAGGTGCAGCAGCGTCTGCAGCAGCGCGATCCCGGCCAGCACGGCGACCATCAGCCGGCTGAAGAAGAGGTCGTCGCGGACCGCGTCGAGGACGGCCGCCACCAGGATGACCAGGGACGCCTCGACCCCGAGGATCAGCCGGTGGAACTTGAGCGCGGCGGCGGCCCGGCGGGCGAGCGCCATCCCGGAGGAGCGCGGCTCGGAGGCGGCCTCCTTGACGGGCGGCAGCCCGCCCTGGTGACGGGCGACGCCGACCAGGTCCGTCTCGGCCTTGATCAGGATGGCGCCGAGGGCCGCGAGCGTGCCCAGGAAGGCCCAGAGCCAGTCGATCCGTCCGGTGCCCCACAGGTCGGCGGCGCGCAGGCCGAAGCCGACCAGCACGGCCGCGTCGCAGAGGTACGCGCCGACCCGGTCGAGGTAGACGCCGCCCAGCGAGAACTGCTTCTTCCAGCGGGCCACCTCGCCGTCGACGCAGTCGAGCAGGAGGTAGAGCTGGACCATCAGCACGCCGAGCAGCGCGCCGGGGATGCCCGGCACGAGCAGGGCCGGTGCGGAGAGCACCCCGGCGACGGTCATCAGGTAGGTCAGCTGGTTGGGAGTGACCCGGGTGTTCACCAGGTGCCGGTCGATGCGCAGCGAGATCTCGCGCATGTAGAGCCGACCAGCCCAGTGCTCACCGCTGCGCCGGTCCTTCACGCCCGGCGGGTGCACGACCGGACGGAGTTCAGCTATCGATGGCTTTTGCATAGTCGGCGTACGCGTCCCTGATCTGGTCGGTGGACAGGTTGAGGTGTTCCAGGATGGTGAAGCGCCCCGGGCGGGTCTGCGGGGCGTACTCGACGGCCCGGACGAACTCGTCGGCGCTGAAGCCGATCTCCTCGGGCCGGACCGGCAGGCCGTGGCGGCGCAGGGTGGCCGCCATGTGCAGCGACTCCTCGCGGACGCCGCGCAGGTACATGGCGAAGCAGGCGCCGAGGCCGACCTGCTCGCCGTGGCTGGCCGCGCGCCGGGGGTACAGCAAATCGAAGGCGTGGTTGATCTCGTGGCAGGCGCCCGAGGCCGGGCGCGAGTCCCCGGCGACGGACATCGAGATGCCGGTCATCACCAGGCCCTCGGCGAGCACCTTGAGGAAGGCGTCGTCGCCGATCCCGCCGGGGTGGCGCAGCACGGCCTCGCCCGCCTGCCGGGCCATGGCGGCGGCCAGGCCGTCGATCTCCTCGCCGGTGATCTCGTGGGAGAGCTCCCAGTCGGCCACGCAGGAGATGTTGGAGACCGCGTCGCCGATCCCCGAGCGCACGAAGCGGGCGGGGGCCTGGCGGACTATGCCGAGGTCGATGACGACCGCGATCGGGGTGGGGACCCCGTAGGAGCCGCGGCCGTTGTCGTTGTCGAGGGTGGCGACGGGTGAGCACAGGCCGTCGTGGGCGAGGTTCGTCGCCACCGCGACCATGGGCAGGCCGACCCGCGCGGCCGCGTACTTCGCCACGTCGACGATCTTGCCGCCGCCGAGGCCGACCACGGCGTCGTACCGGTTGCCCTTGATGTCGTCGGCCAGCTTGACCGCCGAGTCGAGGGTGCCGTCGGTCACCGGGTACCAGTCGGCGCCGGGCAGCGCGGGTGCGAGCCGCTCGCGCAGGGCGCGCCCCGAGCCGTCGCTGATCGCGACGGCGAGCTTGCCGGAGGCGGAGATCCGCTGGTCGGCGAGGAGGCCGGCCAGATCGTCCAGGGCGCCGCGACGGATGTCGACGACGACCGGGGACGGAATGAGCCGGGTCAGTACTGGCACGCGATCTCACGGCCCTTCGCGAGGTCGTCGTGGTTGTCGATCTCCACCCACGTCACTTCGCCGATGGGGGCCACGTCGATGGTGAAGCCGCGGTTCACGAGCTCCTGGTAGCCGTCCTCGTAGTAGAGGTCGGGGTCGCGCTCGAAGGTCGCCTTCAGGGCGTCGGCCAGCTCCGCGGCGGCCTCGGGCTCGATGAGGGTGACGCCGATGTACTCACCGCTCGCGGCGGCGGGGTCCATCAGCTTGGTGATGTGCCGCACGCCCTTGCCGTCCTCGGCGACGACCTTCATCTCCTCGTCGGCGAGCTGCTTGACCGCGTCGAGGGCGAGGATGATCCGGCGGCCCTCGCCACGGGCGGCGAGCAGGGTCTTCTCGACGGAGACCGGGTGGACGGTGTCGCCGTTGGCCAGGATGACGCCGCGGCCCAGCACCTCACGGGCGCACCACAGGGAGTAGGCGTTGTTCCACTCCTCGGCCTTGTCGTTGTCGATCAGGGTGATGCTGAGGCCGTAGGTGGCCTCCAGCTCGGCCTTGCGGGCGTACACGGCCTCCTTGCGGTAGCCGACGACGACGGCGACCTCGGTGAGTCCGATCTCCGCGAAGTTGGCCAGCGTGAGGTCCAGGACGGTCTTCTCGCCGTCGACAGGCACGAGGGCCTTCGGGAGCGTGTCGGTGTAGGGGCGCAGACGCCGTCCTGCACCGGCTGCCAGTACGAGGCCGATCATGCGGGTTCTCCTTCGTCGTGAACGGCGGGTGCTCCGGAGGACACCCAGAAGCGGATGGACTCCACCAGCACCACCAGGGCCACCGCCACGGCGAGCGTGGTGAGTGCCGCGGTGAAGGCCGAGGTCCGGGTGAATACGGCGGCCAGTACGGTCACCGCCAGGACGCGGCCCTCGTGCCCGCCGATCGTGCGGACCAGCCACCGGGGCGGCGCGCCCGTGCCGCCTCGGATGCGGTACACGGTGTCGTAGTGATGGTAGGCGACGGCGGAGACCAGCCCGAAGGCCGCCGGGAGAGCGCCCGGGACATCGCTGCGGGCCGCGAGGATCAGCACGGTGCAGTACTCGGCGGCCCGGAACGCCGGGGGCACCAGCCAGTCGAGGGCGCCCTTGAGGGGGCGGGAGACGGCCATGCCGGAGAACATCGCGTAGACCACCGCGGCCAGGATGGTGTGCCAGCTGCCGAAGGGCTGGGTGAGCGCGGAGGCGACCATCAGCGCGCCGGCGAGCAGGGCCGTGACCGGGGCGCTCCAGCTGCCGCCGAGCCGGGGCCCGAACCTGGCGACGGCCTCGGCCAGCGGGCCGGAGTCGGCGAGGTCCGCGAGGGCCCGGGCGGCGCGGTCGGTGCGCCGCGCCTTGCGGGTGAGCGAGCGCAGCAGCCGCCCGGCGGTGGTGTAGCAGGCGGCGAAGGAGCAGCCGACGAGCAGGGCGTAGAAGACGATCCGGGGCGTGGTGACGGCGGTGAGGACCGCGATCATCGCCCAGCGCTCACCGATCGGGAGCACGATCATGCGGCGCAGCCAGACCGTCCAGCCGACGCTGTCGAGCTTGGTGGAGAGGGCCGCCGTGGGGCTCGAATTGGCCACCGCGTCGTGATTGGCCTCGTTGAACGAGAAGTCGATGACGTGCCGGCAGGCCTGGAGCACCATCGCGCCGAGGGCGAGCGCCCAGACGTCGTCGCCGCCGCGGGCGGCACCGAGCGCGAGGCCCGCGTAGTAGGCGTACTCCTTGGCCCGGTCGAAGGTCGCGTCCAGCCAGGCGCCCATCGTGGAGTACTGGAGCGAGTAGCGGGCGAGCTGGCCGTCGGTGCAGTCGAGCACGAAGGAGAGGAGGAGCAGCACCCCGGCGGCGACGTAGCCGCCCCGGGTGCCGGTGGCCGCGCTGCCGGCCGCTATGAGCGCGGTCAGCAGGGAGGCGGTGGTGACCTGGTTGGGCGTGAGGCCGCGACGCGCGCACCAGCGGGCGATGTAGCGGGAGTACGGGCTGATGAAGAACGTGGTGAAGAAGCCGTCGTGGGCCTTCACGGCGCTGCGCAGCCGTACGGCCTCGTCGTCCACGGCGTCGCGGGCGAGCTGTGCCGCCTCACGCGCGGGCCCGTCGGTGGGTACGGCGGCGACCAGCGAGCCGAGCTCGGGGCGCTGGACCGTGGTGCCCCCGGCGTCCATGGCGAGGGCGAGGCGGCCGGGTACGGTGCGGTCGGTGACCGGCACGTCGGCGGGGCCGGTGGGCAGTCCCGCGCCGACGGCCTCGGCCGCGGTGTCCAGGGCCCGGGCGAGCGCGGGGCGCGACTCGGGCTGCGCGGTGAGCGCGCCGGGCACGGTGGCGGCGGGGAACCGGGGGTCGGTCAGTCCGAGCCGGAGGGCGTGGACATGACCGACGAAGCGGGGGTCCACCAGTGCGACGCGGCGGTCGGCGGGGACGGCCGAGAGCAGCCGTGCGGCCTCGGACACATCGGCGGCGATCTGTACGTCGAAGCCGAGTGACCGCAGATCGTCCGCGAGCGACGACCCGGGTACCGGTGCACCGGTGAGGATGGCGGTCGACAGACGAACTCACTCCTTGGTGCTGACGGGGTCGGCGCGCGACAGTGCGGCCCGGATGCGGGCCGGCGGCACGTCGGCAGAGGCTATCGGATGAACGGAAGCACGAGTTCACCGACCGTTTGCGCCCTGTTCGGGGTGGACCGGCACCATGCGGTGCCGTCCGCGATCATCATCGTCGATCGCCGCCCCCACTGACAAAACGCGGCGGCAGCGGCTCGCTCGCCCATCCGGCTCCAACGCTCTGACCTGCCAGCATTTCCGCAGGTCACAGCATATGACAACGGTGTTCAGTACCGTGTTGCCGCATACCCCCCACCCGTAGTTGACTGGGCCTCCCGGGCCGATCGCGTCCGGGGCGTCGAGACGACCTGGAGGCGTTCCTCATGGGGGCAGGGCACGACCACGGACACACACACGGCGGGCCACCGCCCACCGGCACGGCGGCGGCCGCCCACCGGGGGCGGCTGCGCATCGCGCTCGGCATCACACTCACCGTGATGACCGTGGAGATCGTCGGCGGTCTGTTCGCCAACTCCCTCGCGCTGATCGCCGACGCGGCCCACATGGCGACCGACGCCCTGGGGCTGGGCATGGCGCTGCTGGCGATCCACTTCGCCAATCGCCCGGCCGGGCCGAACCGCACCTTCGGCTATGCCCGCGCCGAGATCCTCGCCGCGCTGGCCAACTGTGTGCTGCTGCTCGGGGTGGGCGGCTTCCTGCTCGTCGAGGCCGTCGACCGCTTCATCACCCCCGCCGAGACCAGGGGCGGGGTGGCCATCGCCGTCGCCGCGGTCGGCATGGTCGCCAACATCGTCTCGCTGTCGCTGCTGATGCGCGGACAGAAGGAGAGCCTCAATGTGCGCGGCGCGTATCTGGAGGTGATGGCGGACACCCTCGGTTCGGTCGCGGTGCTGGTCTCGGCCGGGATCATCCTGCTCACCGGCTGGCAGGCCGCCGACCCGATCGCCTCGCTGGTCATCGGCCTGATGATCGTCCCGCGTACGGTGAAGCTGCTCCGGGAGACGCTCAACGTGCTGCTGGAGTCGGCGCCCAAGGGGGTCGACATGGCGGAGGTGCGTTCCCACATCGTCGCGCTGCCGGGCGTGCTGGACGTCCACGACCTGCACGCCTGGACGATCACTTCGGGCATGCCGGTGCTCTCCGCCCATGTGGTGGTGCGCCAGGACGCGCTGGACTCCATCGGCCACGAGAAGCTGCTCCACGAGCTCCAGGGCTGCCTCGGTACCCACTTCGACGTGGAGCACTGCACCTTCCAGCTGGAGCCGAGCGGCCATGCCGAGCACGAGGCCAAGCTCTGCCACTGATCCCGTGAACCCGGCCGTGTAGGGTATTCGCAGAGGCGTTCGGCCTCCCCGCGTACGAGAGAGGAGCTGAGGTTGATGACCGTCGCGACGGCGCCCGCCCGGCGCACCACCCGGTCCTTCCTCATCTCCCGGGTTCTCGGCTAGCCCCCGACCCGCAACGGGTCGACCCGTTGGCCGGAGCCCTCGTACCCAAGGGTTCCACGTTGACCGACAACGACCACGCCGTCCGCACCGAGGCGTTCTTCTCCCTTCACCACGGCCTGCCCCGGCAGAGCCCCGGCTCCGACGCCACCACCCGGCGCCTGCTGGAGTACGCCGGCCCGCTGCCGGAGCGTCCGCGCGTCCTGGACCTGGGCTGCGGGCCCGGCCGGGCCGCGCTGCTCCTCGCCGCCGAGACCGGCGCCGAGGTGACCGCCGTCGACCTCCATCAGCCCTTCCTCGACGAGCTGCGCGCGGCGGCCGAAGCCCGTGGGCTCGGTGATCGCGTCCGTACCGTCCGGGCCGACATGGGCGACCTCCGCGGCCCCGGGTTCCCCGACGGGTCCTTCGACCTGGTCTGGGCGGAGGGCTCGGCGTACCTCGTCGGGTTCGACACCGCGCTGCGGGACTGGAAGCGGCTGCTCGCCCCGGGCGGCTCGCTGGTGGTCACCGAGTGTGTCTGGACGACCGGCGCCCCGACCGCCGAGGCGCGCGCCTTCTGGGAGCGGGAGACGACCATGCGCCCGGTGGCGGGCAACACCGCCGCGGCCGTGGCGGCCGGCTACCACGTGCTGGGGACGCTGGTGCAGCCCGACACCGACTGGGACGCGTACTACCTTCCGCTGGCCGAGCGGGTCGCGGCCGCCGACGCCTCGGCTCCCGGCATGGCGTGGGCCCTCGCGGCGACCCGTGAGGAACTGGCCATGCGGCGCGAGCACGGCGCGGAGTACGGCTACGCGGGCTATGCGCTGCGCCCGGCCGACCCGCGCTGGCCGGTCCGGCCGGAGACGGCGGCGGACACGGCGGCCGTGCACGCGGTCAACGCCGCGGCGTTCCCCACGCCGGACGAGGCGGCGCTCGTCGACGCACTGCGCGCCGATCCGGAGGCCTGGCTGCCCGGGCTCTCCATGGTGGCCACGGACGGCCCGGGCGGCACCGTCGCGGCGTACGCCCTGCTGACCCGGTGCCGGGTCGGCGGGTCCCCGGCGCTCGCGCTGGCCCCGGTGTCCACGGCCCCGGAGCACCAGCGGCGGGGCGCCGGGCAGGCCGCGGTGCGGGCGGCGCTCGACGCGGCCCGGCTGCGGGGCGAGTCGCTGGTCCTGGTGCTCGGCCATCCCGGGTACTACCCGAGGTTCGGATTCGTACCGGCGTCGCGGTACGGGATCCGGCCGGGCTTCGACGTCCCGGACGAGGCGATGATGGCGCTGGTGCTCGACACGGCCGCGCCGGTGCCGCGGGGCACGATCGTCTATCCGGCCGCCTTCGGGGTCTGAC